>NZ_WBKM01000352.1 GCF_015714725.1 Nostoc sp. WHI | reverse complement strand
TTATTGCTATTGGGAGTTGACCCCAGCCATGCCCGTAAGCTGACTGGACATCAAAGCGAGAAGGCGTTTCGACGCTATACACTCCGTAGCGAACAGGAGGCTGCGATCGCTGCCTACTATCGTGCAATCGGAGAGGAAGTGGAGTAAGGTATGCCCAAACCACTTGATCCCAAGTGTCAGTTATGTTCCAAACTACCAACAACGAAAGCCAAAGTTTTACATGGAACAGCAGGGGATGGGTGTTGGAATCCAAAAGTCTGCCACAATCGCCGTTCGTTCTACCGTCGCCGGAGTGAAAATCATTCAGCAGAAATTGATGCGATCGCAGTCGAACCACCAGCAACATATTTTGCAGTGCTGTATTTGTATAAAGAACCAGGGGATAAACCATTACACGCTATGTCGGCAGAACTCTGGCTGGGGCAAAAGCCTGTTTGCCGCTTAGACCCAATTCACTGTTTTGGGCTAACGGCTGGCAAGATCCGCGCCTATACAGATCAGGTGTTACAGGCTTTTGCATCTCAATATAGTGTTTCACTATATCAATATAAGGATATGTTTGAGATTACCTCAAGCTACTGCCCAGTGCGGCCTTGCCCCTTGCATCCACAATCTTAGAGATGACCACATATCGTCAATTAACTATCTGGGATGTGCTTGATGAGTTGTCCGAATCTCCAGCGACATCAACACTAGCACCGATGTGGGAATGTTTAGATGCCGAGCTAGAAAATTTACCCTTGGAGGCACAGTTATTAACCGCAGCGCTTGCCTTCAGTCAAATTGCGGATATTCTGAAGTCTCGTGCCGAAGTACTGTTGCAAGATACCCGCGATCGCAATAGCCCAAAGGGGCCAATTATTAGTACCGATATATTCGCTGGGTTGGTGCGGACAACAATGCACCTAGATTTAGATGATTTGATTGAACCGCAAACACCACAAACCTTTAAACCACATGGCCTACACCAATTTTCATATCCTAACCAGGAGGGTGATTCTGTAGCAGCACCTGTTGAAAAAGCGAATGTTTTGGCAATGCTTGATGAGGTGACAACTTTAGAAGATGTCCGCAATTTGGCATCAGATGAGGATGTCCAAAAATGGCAGAGCGCGATCGCCAACTACCTGATAAATGTCAAAGATGAGATTTCTTTAGTTAAACTGCAACGTGTGTTGCAAATGCCGATGGTGGAGGTGTGGTTAGGATTGTTGCTTGGTGGTTTTACCTTGGAGCAACGTGGAGATTTTTATAACAGTCGGAATATTTGGGTGAAAAGTTCTCCAATTACTAACACCTACCCGATTTGATTTTAAATTTTGAACTTTCAAGCTGCTTTTACACTCAATAAATTCATCACTTCTGCTGCTTCCAAACAAGATTGTACTCCCTTTCAACAGATGCCAGCAGCCTTGCCTGCAAGGATGACAGATAAGGTTTGGTAAAATCCCCAATCCTTGCAACTGCAAAATACTTGAAACCCTTGATTTATCGTTATAATAGTATTAGTAGTTAATAACCCCCAGGGGGTTAGTCTGAGCGCTATTGAGCTTACTCGTCGTCAGGAAATTCCTTATCTTCTTCGTCATCTTTGTCAAAATTTGTATTGCTGAGGGGGACTTATGGGTGAATCTAAACGCCGAAAGGCAATATTAGGCAATCACTATGGTTTGCCTAATATTTTCAATGAAGTCCAATCAATGTGGACGCAGATTAATTTCTCGATCAAGCGAGTCAAAGATTCTGATAATGGATGTTTACTTGTTCAGTGTTCCAACAACGACCGAGGATTTCATCAAGACACTATTGCCCAACTTCAGAAAGAAATAGAAAATTGGAAATGTGATTTGGATATTCCTATCTTGATCCAAGTTCTCCCAAGGGGAGTTGAAAATTCAGAAACTAAACTTTTTGATGGGTTCGTTACCCTTTGGTGCAATTGTCCTGAATTTGAATTGTGGCGAGAAATATTTGAAACTAAACTCGTTAAGTAAACTTTGTTGCATTAAATTATTGTTTCCTAGCTGGACCATCATTTCTGTTGCCTCCACTCGATTTTGTACTCCCGTTCCACAGTCGCCAGCAATTTTGCCTGCAACGAAGATAAATAAGGTTTAGCTTGTTTCCCCAAACCCTGCAACAGCCAATCCACAGAAGAGTCACGGCTGGCCACTTGATGCAACTGCTGTAACCTCACACATAGCTGCTGCATAAAAAAGCAATCTTCATCAAGCAATTCCAGTGATTTCAGGTGTTCAATCTTCACGGTATAATCGCCGTCCCAGGTCTGGACTGTACAACTGTATTCGCCAACATGAGTTACCACGCCCCAATAACCTGTTTTACCTCTCAAGTCTAGGTTCTCTTTGGGCAGAAGGATGCATATTTCACCAATATGGTAAGGATTGGGTACTTTCGGACTTTCGCGTATCCTATCCACAACATCTTTCACTATGCGACCAGAAGGAATCTTATTCCCAGCTTGCTCTACTGCTTGTTGCCATACATTCGCTTGTACAGCCGGTTCCAACTCAGCTTTCGCCAAAAAACGCAATTGTCGTTCGTTGGTCGGCATTGGAATTTGCTGACCATTGGTCGGCAAAAACTTTTGAAGATTCTCATAAACCACAGTCGCCGAAATCTTCAAGTACGCCGCATCACGACTATAATTGAAGCGTTCACGGCAGTATTCTTCAAAAGTACGGTGCGTGGAACGGTACAGCCGTCTGTCCCTCAACTCCATCAGCGCCTGACCTGCTGACAAAAATGCCCTTTCTACCTGACGTTCCAATTGCAAGCGTAAGCTTTGTTCTTGGTCGGTCAACTCTCTTACTTCAACAGCCGTCACCGTAATTGTTGCTGAGGCTGGGTTATCCTGCCCAGAATTATTTTCCTTTGCAGAGTCAGTTGCTAGCTTTGGTTCCTCAGATGTCGCAGGGGTAATTTTCTTGCGTCTAGATGGTGGTTTGTTCATTGCCCCACCTCCAGGCTGACAGCAGTTGAACAAATATTGAATTGTGTCATCATGGGATATATGTTTTTTATCTATCCCCCCAACAATACGAAGGATGGGGTTTTTCATTGCTTTTTATATTTTGCAGCTTTAAAGCACTACCAAATATAAAACTCATTAAAAAATCTCATAGACCAAGTATCAAAAAAACCACTACGCCAGAGGTACCACAACAACAAAATACTGTTTGGGCGTATTCTAGAAAATACCCTCTTCAAGACATGGGTAAAACAACGGTTAATGCTTGATTATTTGACGGCGAGTATTGCATTTTGGATGACTTTGTTTGGAGTACAAGAGTCGTTCTTAGAATTTCGCCTGGGTTATCTCGGTCGTTACTGGTTTCTTGCGATTAGTGCTAGCCTACTCCTGAGCTTTTTGCTCTCTGCCCCAATTATTATCACGCTAATCATTAAATTTGCAGTAGATCCATTCACTTTCCCAGGCAATATTATTCTTTGTGCAATCGCTGCTTTCATCTTTGGTGTGATTCTCAGTCTGGGGCAGTGGTTGATACTTCGTCAATCCGAGATGACACCAAGAGTCTTTGCTCTGATCAATACTGCTATTGGAACTCTCGTCTACTTCCTACTGGTATGGTTCAATGAGGGTACTCTGGAGTGGAGCGGTAATCCCTTTGGCGGCTGGAAAACTGCCTTGATATTCTTAGTTGGTGGTGCAATTACCGGAGGTGTCACTGGTAAAGCCTTGGATTTTTACTGTGAGAGAGTAGAACAGCGATTAATTCAGCTTGAAAGAGACAGGGTAGAAAGAGAAACCAGAGAGAGAGAACGGATAAAAAACGAAATATTTGAAAGAAAAAAGCTTGAGGCGGAAAAGCTCGAAAGAGAAGCCCTAGAGAGAAAAATGATTGAGAGAGAAATGGCCTTAGCTGAAGAGGAAAAGTGGTACGAAGAACATGGTGATGATTACGATTATGAGGATGAAGATGATGAAGAATAATATCTGAGTATCAATTTACACGCTAAACTGTCAGGCTAAAATGAGTCCAAAGCACAAAATTACCCTGGCTTTTATCCTTCTTTAGTAGTAAAGGAAAATTTTTGTGTAGCCAAGGGACTTATAGTAGCCAAAATTTCATTGAGACAAAGAGGCAGCGCGGTCTTTTGCCTTTAGGAGCTATATCTGCATGGTATTTATTGAACTCTTGGAGCGCGATCGCAATCTCAAAATTTTCTTAGCCTTTAACCATCTACTATCAAGCAGATAAACGTGATTCGCTTAAGTTCAAGATTAAAATCATGATTTTAACTTGCTAAGGGAGTCCGAAATTAGCAATTCTTACAAAAGAAACTTTGATCGCAAAAAACTACTTTTGTCAGTAATTAGCAACGCTGTCAATAATAGTACAAGTAACTGCTTTCAATGAAAAACGATTGTCTCTTGTGTTTCCTGTGTTCCCGATTTAGCTGAGTTTCCCTAATTTCTATGAGTTACAAAAAATACATTGCTGGCATTCCAAACATTGCCAAACTAAAGCATCAATATTTCTTACACATTTGTAGTATGTTAGCTTACAAGCAAAGGCATGTATCCGCGATCGCAACCTACAGATAATAGACAGTGCTAACTTAAACACCTTTTATCTATCTTTAATACTTAAGATGCAATGTGTTGCAGAGATGGTTCTAATCAAGACATGCAATAATACTTGGGGCGATCGCGGTTGATAGTCATGTAGAAAAAAGTTTATAACTATGACTCATTTTGGTATCCTCTGTCCACCCAGCACTGGACATCTTAACCCAATGACAGCATTGGGGCGAGAATTACAAAGACGTGGACACTGTGTCACTCTATTTGGAATTGCTGATGCTAAATCTAAGGCACTAGCAGCGGGACTAAATTTTTGCATGATAGGAGAGTCTCAGCATCCTTATGGAGCAACCGCACAGTCCTTAGCAAAGTTGGGGCAATTAAGCGGTTTTAGCGCTTTGCAATATACTATGATTTTGATGAAAGAAGGAATAAATCTCCTACTTAGCGAAGCACCGCAAGCTATTAAAGCAGCTAGTGTAGAAGCGTTGTTAGTAGATCAACTTACAGTGGAAGGTGAGACTATTGCAGAATTTCTGCAAATTCCTTTTATTACTGTTTGCAATGCTTTGCCAGTTAACCAAGAAGCCAGCATTCCACCTTTTTTCACATCTTGGAGCCATAACACAGCATTGTGGGCACGTCTACGTAATAGAGCAGCTTATTTGCTGACGAGACAGATCACAAAACCACTTACTCAAGTTTTAGACATATATCGGCAAAAGTGGAGCTTGCCACTCTACTCTCAAGCACCTCACAAAGATAGCTTTTCTCAACTTGCACAACTGAGTCAATTGCCGCAAGAGCTTGACTTCCCAAGGCAGTCTTTGCCCAAGTGCTTTCATTTCACTGGCCCTTACCAAGATCCAACTGGACGAGAACCCACACCTTTTCCGTATGAAAAGTTGACTGGACAACGGTTGATTTATGCTTCGCTTGGAACTATACAAAATCAATTACTAGAAATTTTTCACACTATTGCCTCAGCTTGTATTGGCTTAGATGTCCAACTAGTAATTTCTCTTGGTGGGTCTAGTGGTTCAGAATTAATACAAGGATTACCTGGCTCTCCGTTAGTTGTTAACTATGCACCTCAACTGGAACTACTGAAAAAGACAACCCTTACCGTTACCCATGCAGGGTTGAACACGGTTTTAGAATCTTTAAGCAACAGTATACCTATGCTAGCTATTCCAATTGCTAATGACCAGCCAGCAGTAGCAGCACGTTTAGCTTGGGCAGGGGCTGGAGAAGTTGTACCCTTATCTCAATTAACTGTTCCCCGCCTACAAACAAGCATCCAGCAGTTAATGACAGAAGATTCCTACAAAAAAAATGCTTCTAGATTACAAGCAGCTATTCGTCGCGCTGGAGGAGTCAGTCGTGCTGCCGATATTGTGGAACAGGTGATAAATACAGGAAAGCCTGTTTTTTCTCATCTCGAAGATAAGTAATATTGCTAGCCAGTAATCTACATAAAAAGTGAAAGTACACTTCTGAGTTTAATTCAGATCAGAATGCAAAAAAGTAGATTTTATGTTTTTTATATAAGTGCCTTCAACTACCTGTTATCTTCGGCCCAAGCTGTTGCACAAATCGTCCCTGATGTTTCGTTACCTAATAATTCTCAAGTCACGAATCAGGGTAATATCACCACTATTAATGAAGGTACGAAAGCAGGTAATAATCTGTTCCACAGCTTTGAAAAATTTTCTCTTACAACTGGAGACACTGCTTACTTCAACAATCCGACTGATATTCAGAATATATTTAGTCGGGTAACAGGTTCATCCATATCAAATATTGACGGTATACTTCGAGCTAACGGTACTGCTAACCTGTTCTTGATAAATCCTAGCGGGATTATTTTTGGCCCTAATGCTTCACTAAATCTTGGTGGTTCATTTCTTGCTAGTACGGCAAATAGCATTAATTTTGCTGATAAATTTTACTTCAGTGCCACGAATGTGAAAACTACACCCTTACTAACTATTAGTGTTCCAGTTGGTTTGCAATTGGGAAGCAATCCAGGGGCAATTATTGTGCAAGGTACAGGTCATAGATTAACTGTTTCTACCCCCTTATTTTCGCCCATTTTAGGATCTGCAACTAGCTCTAATAGTCTACGGGTGTCTGAAGGAAAAACCCTCGCTTTGATAGGAGGTAATGTTGACCTACTGGGAGGTATTTTGACCGCTCCTGGAGGACGGATTGAAATAGGCAGTGTCAGATCCAGTGAGGTTAACCTCAATCCCACTTCTAATGGCTGGATTTTGAATTATAAGGATGTACAAAATTTTCAAGATATTAGATTATCTCAACAAGCTTTAGTAGACGCTAGTGGTATCGGTAGCAGTTCAATTCATTTAATCGGCAAGCAAATTTCACTAGCCGATGGTTCGATAGCATTAATTCAAAACCAAGGAACTCAAGCAAGGGCAAGTATCAATGCAAATGCCCTTGACTCGATAAAATTAAGTGGCACTTCCTCTGATGGAAAGATTGCCAGTGGATTGTTAAGTGAAAATTTAGCAGCAAATGCAGGTGATATTGAAGTGTCGGCAAAGAACTTAGTTATTCAAAATGGAGCAGCTATATATGCTAAAACTTTCACAGAATCAAACGGTAGCAATATAATTTTGAATGCCTCAGAATCGACGCAAATAATTGGTTTTTCTTCTATTGATCCTACTAAAGTTAGTGGGATTGGTAATTATACTTTCTCTTCTGGTAATAGCGGAGATATCAGAATCAATACAGGAAATTTAACGCTTTTAAATGGGGCAACAGTAATATCTGGAACATTTGGAGAGGGGAAGGGTGGAAATTTAACTATTAATGCCAATGAGGGAGTTCAATTAAGTGGATTTAATCCTTTTGTTTCTCTGGCATCAAGCCAATTAGGTGTTGCAGCTTTTAGTACTGGAAATGCTGGTATTTTAACAGTTAATGCACCAAAGGTTCTTTTACAAAATGGAAGTAATATTAATTCTTACACTTTAGGAAAGGGGAATGCAGGAGATGTTGTAGTTAATGCTTACAATTCTATAGATATAACGCGAGAAACCTCTGATGGATTAGTTTATGACCAACCTTTTGGTATATCATCAACCGCAGCTTTTATTTCTACTGCACTACAACAATTACTAGAATTGCCACCAGTTACTAATGGAAATGCTGGTGATGTGACAATCAATACTAACCGATTAACTCTCAAAGATGGCACTCTAGTTAATGTAAGTAATTTTGGAACTGGTAATGCCGGAAATTTAAAAATTAATGCTAACAATATTAACTTAGATAACTCAAATATTGGAGCAGCAACTGCGTCAGGACAGGGAGGGAATATTTTCTTGCAAGCAAATAATTTATTAGTACGTCGTAATAGTACTATCAATGCTACATCAAGTGACCCAGGCTTAATCTCTGCCCTTGCTGCAAATTCTGGCTTTAGTGTAACAGGCTCCGCAAATGGCGGTAATATCATTATTGATACCAATCTTCTGATTGTCATAGAAAACAGTAAGATTACAGCCAATGCCCTTAAAGGAAGAGGCGGTAATATCAACATCAATGCTCTCGGATTCTTTTCTTCTCCCGATAGCAAAATTACAGCTAGTTCAGAATTCGGATTGAATGGTAATATCCAGATCAACGCTTTGGATAATAATTCTGGCATCAATAAAGCTGCACCAGAACGGGTTCCAACAACTCCTCAAATTACCCCAGCTTGCCAAAAACAAGTAGGCACAGGAACCAGTAGCTTTGCTGTTAGTAGTCGCAATCTACAATCTAGGCCTGACGACCTAATACATAACAATATTGAACAAAGTAACTCTTTTCCCATTTCAGGTCTTAATAATCTATATAATCCAAAATCATTAAGAATTAACCAACCCACACAAATTGTAGAAGCCAACGCTTTGATTCAGGATTCTGAAGGGAATTTTGTTTTGACGACAGACCAAGCAAATTTAGCTTTGGATGATGCTTCACTGTCTGTAAGTTCTTGTTTTTCAGTATTTCAGTAATAAAAAGATAGAAAAATGATTTCACCTCAATGTTGCTTTAAATATCTCCTATCAGGCGTTTTAGCGCTATCTATAATTCTAATTCAATCATCTTCCCCTGCCCAGACTGTAAAAAAAGAAAAAGAATTCCTAAAAAATCAAGCGGTATCCCTTACTTCATCAGGTCACGAACAATTAGCTCTAGATCGGGCAAATGATGCTTTAAAAAGTTGGCAGGAATCTACGAAAATTTATCGTCAACTAAAAGATCAAGAGGGAATTACGGAAAGCCTGATTAATGAAAACCTTGCTTTCCAAGCATTAGGATTACATAAACAAGCTTGCAATACACTTTTAGAAGCTTTAAACTTTAATACAAATCTAAGTATTTGCGACCCGACTTTGCAGCAACTTGCTGTTGCTGAAAAAGAGCAACTGACGACATTAATTGGTAAGCAGAAGGCAACATCGGTTAACTTGCTTGGATTACAGAATCTCGGAGAAGTCTTGCGGATTCTGGGGAAGTTAAACGAATCTGAAACAGTTCTACAAGAAACATTAACGCTAGCAAAACTTGTATCTTCATCAAAAATTAGCGGTATCTATCTGTCTCTGGGTAATATTGAACAGACAATTTATCAGCAATTGCAAGATAAATATTCTTGGATAGAGGAACCACTTTTTAGAGAGCAGATTGCTAATATTATTCCACAAAAGGCGCAAAAATCACTCTTGTATTACCAAATATTAGAAAATATACCAGATATCTCCAAATCAGCTAAACTACAAGCTCAGTTGAATCACTTAACTTTACTGATAAGTTGGAAAAAATGGCTCAGTCATCAACCAAATCAAGCGAACCTTCATCAGAAAGTTAATCAACAGATCCGAGTATTGGTAAATCAAATAGATGAAAATTCTTCTGCCTTTTTGGAGTTATCACCTGAGCCATCTATTCATGCTCGGTTGAATTTTGCTAATAACCTCAGCCAGATCCCAGATGAACAATTGAAATCAGTAGCAATTCGATATGCTAAATTAGCCTTGAAAATGGCTGAAACTATTAATAGTATCCGATGGTTATCCTATAGTTTTGGTACTTTAGGTAAATTATCAACTCAAACAGAACAAAAACAAGCATATTTTAAGAAAGCTTTAGGATTCGCTCAATCAATTCGGTCTTCCGATATCGCCTACCAATGGCAACAGCAGTTAGGACTAATTTACCAAAAGCAGGGAAAAACTGAGTTAGCGATTCAGAACTATAATGCTGCGATCGCAAACATGACTCAAGTTCGTGATAGTTTTTTGTCAAGTAACCGAGATTTACAGTTCTCATTCCAGGAGGAAATGGAACCGGCATATCGCAATTATATGCGATTACTCTTAGCATCTCCTAGTCCTGATCTAAAAAAAGTAATACAAATAAATCAAGGACTGCAAATAGCACGTTTAGAAAACTTTCTTCGATGTGGCAAGCTTGACATTGTTGCTTTAAACCAGCTTCAAAATCTCAAGAACGTTCCATCTGTAATTAATATTATTGACTTAGAAGATACTATAGAGATAATTGTTCAGTCTCCAGATGGCTTACTTCACCATCATTCTGTTGACTCTAAGTTAGTCAGATTTCAGATGAATCAACTTTTAGAAGCGTTACAAAGCGAAAAATTTATTAATATCAATGAGAGCGCTATTACCCATTATTCTCAAAAAATTTATGAATCTTTAATTAGACCAATTAAAAAATATATACCCTCATCAGGAACGTTAGTATTCACTTTAGATAAATCTTTTCAAAGCTTACCAATGGGATTATTATATGATGGTAAAGATTATCTAATAGAGCATTATAGTATTGCAGGAACTGTAGGTTCTAGGGTAAGGGAACCTAGAATCTTGCATGAAAACCAGATGGTAGCTTTGATAGCTGGACTATCAAAAATTAGCCCCAGCTATATAGATAAAAATGCACCCAAAAACATGGGAAATTTGCCTCCATCTAAACAAGAACTAGAAAATGTTGAAAAACAAACTAAATCGTCAGTAGCCTTGTTAGACGATAAATTTACCTTTAAAAGGTTCAAAGAAGAACTGACTCAAAATAATTTTCCTATTGTACATATTACTACCCACGGTCAATTCAGTTCTGATCCACTCAAAACAGTACTGGTAGCCTATGACAAACTAATTAATATTAGAGACTTTGACAGCTTAATCAGAGACAAAACTGAAAATAGTCAAGATGCAATTGAGTTACTAGTCCTCAGCGCCTGCGAAACTGCAAAAGGCAACAAGCAGTCAGTGATGGGAATTGCAGGGATAGCTGCCCAGGCAGGTGCGCGGAGTACTGTCGCTACTTTGTGGCGCGTGGATGCCAATTCTACCGCTTTGCTTATGCAAGAATTTTATAAAGGGTTGAATAATGGCTTACCTAAAGCAGAGGCACTACGTCAGGCACAATTGAGTTTACTGTCAAATCCCCAATATCAAAAATCTTACTACTGGGCCCCGTTCCTCCTGGTGGGAAGTTGGTTGTAGAATTTCACCATCTTCAAACCTTCTTGCGCTTTTTGTAACTCTTTTGAATTATTACTACTTTTCGCTATCTCAAAAGCCTTGGTGTATTGGCGTTTAGCTTCGTTTGTCAACCAAGCCCTCAGATAGCGATCGCCCAGTACTCTGTAAAGAGTTGGATTTCGGCTAGGAGTTGCGGTTTCCGTGTGTGACTTCAGCATCTCAATTGTTTCATTTAAAAGATTTTCTGACGCATAGATTGCGTCTATATCAAGAACAGTCTCCTCTGGTGGTAGTCCTAATTCTTTAATGCGTTTAATATTTTGTGCAATTTCTTCTTGTGAAGCTATAGACAATAGGTTAACAGGCGTTGAGTCATAGCTAAAAGCATTACCATCTTTGTAAGCAAAGACATATATTGTATATATGCCCTCCGGTTGAAACTCCTTTTCATCACTTGGGTAGGCAAGCCGAGTTTGATTTACAATTTTTTCCCATCTAAACTCGTAACTTTCTACTTTGACTTTGTAAGAAGTAGCACCCTTAACAGGAGTCCAAGTTATTTCCGGGCGAGGATTCAATGTTGAAGTACTGTAAGGAGAAATAATTGTCGGCTCATCGCTTTCTTCTGTGCCTCCTTTGGGACGAAAGCATCCTACGACATTGTTAGGGTTGCAATTAGCATTAATAGTTTCAATCTTGGGGCATTTGTCTGAAACAATACCACTAGATAATTTTAAAACTTTCCCAGAACTGTAACAGAGAAAGTCAATAGTACCACCGTTTAAAACTTCTATGCTTTCTTTTTCACAAATCAAGCTTTTAGTACCAAAGCGTTTCTCGCCTCTGCCCATTATCCTGCCAATTGCCTCACAGCGAGCTTGGCTTCTTTTAACTCTTATTAGTGGTACACTTGCGACCAATGATACATCTTTTAATATCAAAAAAGTCAAGCAGAAAAATGCCCAATATTTTGTACTTAATCCCACAAAAATTTCACTATTTTTAGTATTATTTCCTTTTATTAGCTTATCATTTTTCCAGTATACGATCTAGTAATTCCTGTCTCCAAATAGTAACGTCTGAATCTGTAGAATTAGCAAGTAAACAGAATTCTATAGAAATTCTGGCATCATCGATTTTACCTAATGTTTCTTGCGCTTTAGCTAATAGGCAATAAGCATCTATTCTTTGATTATCTAAACTCAGTGCTTTTTGTAAATATTTTTCAGCATCACTTATTTTATTTTGTTCTAAGCTTGCCCAGCCCAAATTTTTATATAATGCGGATTGTATTAATGGGTCGTTATTTTTTTTTAATCCTGACCGAGCTAAAGAAATTGCTAGATTGTAGTTACCCATTTTAATCTTAAGTCTGGACAAGTTGTTAAGAGCTATCATCGCTGAACTACTACTGTTAATAGCTATACTATATTCTTTTTGTGCTAATTCATAATCTCCTTGTCCATCATAAAAACGTCCTAAATTATAATGCACTGTCCAGTCGTTTGGGTTTAATTGAAGCAATTTTTGATAAACATATTCTACACATTTATTATCTGATAATTGCTGACAGTTTATTCCTAAGAGGTTGTAGGCATCTATATTTTGATTGTTATATTTTATAGAAAGCTCATAATCCTTTTTAGCCGCGCTAAAATTACCTATTAGCATGAGATGAGAAGCTTTATTCAAATAATACTTAGATATAGCCAGTTTAGTTGAAGGATTAGTTTGGATTGCCCAACCAAAAAAATTTTCTGCGCTTTGATAATCATTCCTTGCTACTAATTCCTCTCCTTGAGCAACTAAATAATTAGCTACACTAGGTGCAGATAACTTGCCTATTACAAAAATTATTAATGCACTTGCTACAAGTCTTCCAATCTTAAAAACTTTAGACTTGAGGAAATGATGAACTTTACTTTCCCAAGGAAGCTTTTGTATTCGTTCAGTTATTATTTCTGTAGTTTGTGGTCGAAACCCTGGAAAAGGATGTATCATTTCATCGATTAAATCTGCTACAGGCTTATCAATCTGCGGTGCTTTATCTCTCCAGATTAGCTTTCCTGTCCTATCTTCTGTTGGTAACTGCAACATTGCTACGCCAGTAACCAAATTGACGATAGTTCGTCCCAACGCATAGAAGTCAGATTGCGGTAACGCTCGACCATCCATTTGTTCAGGTGCAGAGAACCCAATCGAACAAACTGCTGTTACCTCATATCCACTTCCTCCTCCTCCTGTTATGCTATCTTTTCCGCTAGACCCCACTTTCGCTAAGTAAGTTCTAGTAATTTTCCTTACAGTACCAAAGTCAACAAGTGCCAGATTACCCGTTGGTTGATAAATAATATTTGTTGGTTTAATATCTCTATGGAAATATCCTATCTTGTGTACATGATCAAGAATGTCCAGCAATTGCAACATCCATTCTAGTGCTACATTTTGAGAAATTTTGCCATTCACTTCTAACCACTGTTGTAAATTCTCTCCTTCCATCTTCTCCATTACTAAGCAATGCAATTCTAGACGTGGTTCCTTTGGTAGTGTAAAAGTAAAGTAATCACTACTAGCAGCTTGAGGAATTCCCGGATGAGATAAGTTGATTAATGCTAGTACTTCTCGTCGCACTAGCTCAACGTATTTAGGTTCATTCCACTTTAATACTTTCATCACTCTTGTTCGAGGTTTTTTTCCCCATTTGGGATCAATATCTTCAACCTCGAAAACATCTGTATAGCTATCTATATCTTTTTCTAAAGGGCGTAATGGTCGCAGCAGACGAATACGTTCATTTATTAGCAAGGGGGTTCCACAAGCTAAACAATTTTCAATATCATCAGGGTTATGACGCAGGTTACAAAGGTGATTTATGCAGTAAACCACTTTTACTCCTGATTGTAACTATTTGATTTTGGACAACTAGAAATTTTATACACTAACCCTAATGGATCAACTAAAATATATTTTCTAATAACTGGTTGTAAACTGTAACTTATCTCTTGCTTTGTTGTTTTTTTATTAACCTCAATCAACGAGCGCTGCTCTAAAACTTCTAGTGCTATTATTACCTCAGAAGTTGATACGTCTATATTTTTTTTAATATCCTCAAGAATGTTAGGGAATGAAATCGAAGTTATCTCTTCTGATGTTTTCTCTGCTAAATAAATCATTATATTTTTTTGAATATTATTTAAAAGTCCAGCTTGCCTAAATTGCTGATTTAGCATTGATTGAAGTTGTTGACCCATTAAGGTAGTTTTATATTCAAAGAACTTTTCTACATCACCTCCCCAAAAACGATTAATTCGTTCAGCAACTACCTCCAACTCTGAAGGATTTCCTCGATAAGTTTCAATTAATTTTTTACAATATTCCCCATATAAACCTTTATCATGCAGCATGGACATTCCTGCATTTTCGTCTAAACCTTGTATTTTAATAGATGAAATTAAAAGAGTTGTGTTTACCTCAATAATTTCCTCTAAAGGCAGTTGACTTGTCACGATTGTATAGCTTTTCTGTTGCTCATCTGCAAGTTGAAATAGGAACTTTCCATACTCAACTCTTTTTTCAAAATTTTCTGCTTGTACTAACCCTTCAAGTCCGTCTAATACAAGCAGATGAGGACGTGATTGTAAAGTTTTTAATAAAAAACTAATTTTTTTCTGTAAACATTCATCATTTATTTTTAATCTTAAAAGTTTAATTAATCCGTCAACTAATTCTTCAAGTGACGAACAAGCTTCAATTCTTTTCCAAACTACACATTCATATATATCCGAATTATCGATAAGTATTTCTTCTATTAATTTTGCTACTAATGAACTTTTCCCAACTCCTCCAACTCCAATTAAAGCTATACTGCTCTCTTTAGAAGAAGCAATCCTTCGTTTTAAATATTTTATTTCCTTTTCTCGTCCATGAAAATATTTTGTTTTTGGTAATTCTCCATAAATTAAAGTTTTACCTACTAAGCGCTCATTCTCACCTTCAGAAAATTCTAATTTTTCTACATAATCATTTTTTGCTAATTTAAATAAAATATTTTTTAAATATATTTTTTTTACTTTCACTCCATTACCAATAACTTTTGAAAGCATATTCCACAACGGCGGTGCTACTTTCTGCTGTAAATAGTAGGAATTGTAGCCCCCATCGGTTGCCATCTCCTTATAATCCTTGCCATCCCAAGATCCCTTAATTACAATTATTTCAGCTTCTGATAAACGCCTTCCTACACTTTTAAGCACTTGCTCTTCTAATATCTCTAATATAGTATTTATGTCTAAATTGTTATCAGTAATCATGCTAAGTCTTAGTTGTGGCATAGTGAGCAGAAACAATACATTCGTTGTACACTGCAAACGGCTAATAGATGAACTTTTACTCTATCGGCTGCAAGCTTTGCTTGATAACACTTTTAACGATTATTGAGAAATTAAGTTCTAAATCGGTTTTAGTATAAGTTAGAATTCGGCTTAATAATTCTATACAATTAGCAGATAGGATGACTCTGGGGTTTAAAGACACAAATAAACCCGTGAACGAAAATAAAAGTGTAGCATTTTGCTGGATTTGTACTGAATTTTTCTAATAAACCTAGTCTGTATTCTTCTTATACTGTATTTTATTTTCGCTTACGTACAACGTTCCAATATCTACTTTATCTACATTCTTCATATTTATTATCAAAAATTGGCTTTTCAATAACCTCTTAAAGTTATATGCTTTAACTGTTACTTTGCAGAGGTAGCACTATTGCATCATTAAAAACATTGTTGCAGTTAAAAGTGAGCTTCAAAGCTGGTAAATAATTAGCCAAGGTCGTTAGTAATCGCACTTATTAGGTTTTACGGTCTTGCTAAAATATCTCAATTAAAAAAATTAAGCTAATTGAAAGGAGGTATGGAGGTGAAGATACAAGAGTACGACAACTTAACGCACAAAGCGCCACTAAGGAGTAGCGCTTTGTGCGAGTTTCAAATTTCATAGAAATCCAGAGCGGGGTTGATCTCGAAGGAACAAAACGAGTGGCATTTATAGTTTGGCGACTGTGATTCCACCAAGTTTATCCGAGAGTATAATCCGCGCTGCCAGATCCATTATAGGGTCTACCGCTTGGAAAGTCCATTCCTTGCGGGATGTTTTGGCTGTTAAAATTCATAAGTTTTTGTAAAGTTAAGTTTGATGAAGAAAAATTTTGAATTTTATAGCAAAAAGAAGTAGCAGCGCGAATAACAGTTATCAGTCAGAGTCTTTGATAACTGTTAACTGTTGACTGATAACTGATACAACCCCCTCTGAAGCTTGTCAACCAAGTTATCAGGGAAAAATATCATGGCAAACAGAGAACACCCTAAGAGCGCTGTAGTTAAGCGCATGGGGTCGAGTGCAGCTTTCGCATGGCAATTTTGTGCTGTGACGAAGGGAAATTTTCGGAATATCCAGGCTAGAGCAAGAGTTTCGCAGCTTGAAAGAGTTCTCTCTAAGGGATTCCGAGGAGAGAACCGATGAATTCAGCGACAACTGAATATCCAAACAATCTCACGGCTGCGGAATATCATGAGTTGTTAGCTGGTAGCGCCATTCATCCGGCGTTGATTAAGCGCAACTTTTTCCATGTTGAGGGAGAATCAGTCTACGACTTCCTATTCATCTCCCCCCAGATCCCGCGCAAAAATGCAGGGCGAGTCACGGATGGATACATCAAAATGTATCAGCACCTATTACTGGGTGGGACGTGGATTCAGTCACTTGACCCGTTCAAAAATTGGCAGCCGATGGAGTGGGGGCGGATTAAACCCAACTTCCCGCGCTTTGATTGGCAAACAGGTAAACTAGTTAAATACGAGTCGCCACCCAAGACAGCGAACCGCGTTACCTACTTTGATGTCGCTAACCCCATCTGGGACAAAGTTGCAAAGCGTTATTTAATTAAGCGCTATCATTCGCTTTTGGCGCTACGCTTGCTGGATCAACTCAATCCACTAATATTTTGGGAGTGGGTAAAGCAACATCCAGAGATTCCAGTTATCTTATGCGAGGGCGAAAAAAAAGCGGCCTGCTTGCTCTCTTTGGGGTTTGTAGCAATCGCACTCCCTGGAATTTGGAACGGGCGCGTGGGCAAACAAGATTTCGATGAACGATTGCATCCTGACTTAGTACCAATGGCTCAGGCGGGGCGCAAGTTCATAATTCTTTTTGACCACGAGACAAAAGCTAAAACCAGGTGGTCGGTATTTCAAGCCACTGTTCGCACTGCAAAAGCAATTGAGTCTGCTGGTTGTAAATGTGAAGTTGCGCTGTTACCAGGCCCAGAAAAAGGCGTTGATGATTTTGTAGTTGGTCGAGGTGTTGATGCCGATGCCCTGCTAACTGCAATTATAAATGATGCTAAATCACTTGCTGATTACAAGCGCTCGTATCGGGCTAAGAAATGGGGGTTAAGCAAGTACCAGCCGGATGTCACTATTAATGTCTTGTATCTCTCTGAGGCTTTGTGCATTCCTGAACTTGAAGAAAAATGCAATTTGCCTGAGCTTTATGATCTTGAAAAGGAACAACTTTTCACGCCATCTATTAAAGGACATTCTCGAAACAAGGAGTCTACGGATTCTGGCGGAGTTGATTCATCCAAATCGAAGAAATCCCCTACCTTCAATTTCCCAAAATCAGGACTGGTTGTACTGTGGAGCGACATGGGTACAGGCAAAACTGAACTTATGCGCTGGTGGCGTGACCAAAATCCTGATGCCAGATTTCTCAACAATGGACATCGGGTTAACTTGTTGAAAAATCTTGCCGAACGTTTGCGGACGGCGATGTATTCCGACTTGGGTTACACAGGTTTAGCCCAGGCCCAAGCCCTTAGTATTACTATTGACAGCTTGCATAAGCTGAATACTCAGTCTCTCACCTACGGCTGCATATTTATAGATGAAGCTTGCCAATACCTCACCCACTTACTACATAGTAATACTTGCAAACAGCACCGTGCCGCCATTTTGGAGGTACTGGAATATATAGTATACAACGCGCCACTGGTCGTCATCGCTGATGCACACATGGATGACCTGACTGTGGATTTCTTTCTTGCAATGCGACCAAAAGGTGAAGTACCTTACATTATCAAAAACGAATGGCGAAACGGGGAGCGCACAATTTATTGGTACGAGGGGGATAATTCAAGCGCCCTAGTCGCCCAAATCTCGGCAGCGCTGATGCTTGGTGAGAAAGTCATGGTTGCAAGTGACAGTAAGCGTTTCATCAAAAAACTCGACAAATCCTTTACTATCAAATACGAAAAGGCAGGAGAAGGGGTGCATGTTAAAGGGGAAGGGGGAAAGGAAGAATTAACAGATTCCTCCACCCTTTCCCCCTTACCCCTTACCATGCACCCAGTCCGTAAGGCTTCATGGCGCATTTGGTCTGTTCACTCTGACAATTCTGGCAGTGATGAAAATGTTGCTTTCATCAAAGATATCACCAACGCCGTCAAAAACTTTGATGCCTTGTTCACTTCCCCTAGCCTGGGTACTGGTGTCGATATTTCCGAGTATCATTTTGACTTAGTATTTGGTGTGTTTCACGGCGTTTCCCAAACCGCTACTGAGTGTGCCCAACAACTGTACCGGTATCGCCCGAAAGTTCCGTTTCATATTTGGGTGGCAAAGCGTCCTCCCTTTGGTTACAAGGATACAAATGCATCCAAGATTAAAGAGCGCTTGCTCCAAACCAATGAAATGACCGCTTTTCTGTTGCGGATTGACAGAGAAACGGGTAAGCGGGGAGCGGAGAAAGATTGGGCGCTTGAGGCTTACTGCCAAATTATGGCTAACCGCCACTATTCTCTCAATAATCTGCGTGATGATTTGCGTGAGCTTCTCACCGAAATGGGCAATACATTTATATATGTGGGCAGTGATGATGATGAGCAATCTCTTGAAAGTCTAAAAGCAGCAGCACAAGCCTTGGATAGTGCCCACAATTCGGCTGTTGCCAAGGCCAAGAATATTACTTTGAGCGAGTACCGTGCCCGTCAGAGCAAAGATTACCTTGACCCTAATGAAATTTTTGAATGCGAAAAGTTTCGCATTTCTGATTCTTATGGCATCGAAGTAACCGAATCACTCGTAGAAATAGATAAAGGTGGCCGCTTAATTAGAGCGATCGCTGGACTTGAGGCCATTTTAGCAAAGCCCGAAGAATCAATTGTTGACCCCAAAACTGGGCAAAGTTATCCTACCCCACCAACAATTGTCACCCAAAAAGACCGTACCGAGCGGGACAATCTACCTTTGTGCATCGACTGGGGTAATTACTCGGCACGGTGGCTGGCTAGATTTAACCTGGGTCTGCATCAAATTCTTAAACGTTTAGTGAGGGGTGATGAAGTTACTGCCTCGGATGCCACCTTACTTAAGATGAGGGAGATCGCTATACATTGTGCTGCTCACGTTAAAGCAATTCTTGGGTTTACTATCCCTAGTGACTGTAAACCTATTTGGTTGCTAGGAACTTTAGTCGAGCAGCTGGGGCTAAAGTTGACTTTCCGTAAGCAGGGTAAACGGGGTCAACAGGTGAAACTTTTCTCTTTATCTAAAGAGGAATTAGAATTTGCTCTCCAAGTAATTGCTCATCGTGTGGCAAAGCGTAATCAAAAAGAAAATCGAACCTGTTATGCTCCCCAAACCCCTACTGTGTATAGTGTAAACCCTAATCAGCAGCCCGTATCCATCCCCCCCCTTGATGCTATAGGGAACTCCCATTGCCAAGGGGAGGATACTACCGAATTTGAGTTGCCTTCGACCGATCGCATTACCCTACTCCACTGCGTAGAAATACTTCGCTCTGGTATTTCTCGTGGAGTGGAGGCAATTAAAGGCATTCTCAAGCGATGGCAGAGTTATTTACGCTGGGAGACGGTACTGGAACTTGAAGCGATCGCGGCAAATGAACTGCGATCGCTTGAGTCGGCAGTACCAGAATTTTACGCCTTGCTAAATGAAGAAGTGTTGCCTATGGAGGGGGCTGGCTAGGGAAAAAATCTTTTTGGCATTTGAAAGCTGTTTTTTGTTTCGTTTCCGGTAGCAATTGATGCCACTGGTTCCAATTTCTGCTGCATTTTCACAAGTCATGCAAAATGTCAAAGATCCATCAAGTTTAAAGCGCTACTGTCATTAGGTCTAGCTTTGAGATAGCGATCGGTGATGGCTAAATTGGCATGACCCAAAGTTTCTTTCACCAGTACCGGATTAGTCCCGCGCTCAATAGCGTGAGAACCGTGGGCATGACGTAACCAGTGAGCCGAAACCAGTTCGCTTAATCCCGCTTCTAGTGCGATCACTTTGACAATCGGGTGCAAGTTTTGACGGTCTAAATGTCCCCCTTTTTGACTTGGAAACACTGCTGAAGTAGCGTGATCCGAAGCTTTGAACTCCATTAATTCCGCCCAGAGTTTCTGCTTGATGAGAATTGTCCGATTCTTGCTGCCCTTGGCTTTTCGCACGTACACTTGACCACTCTCACCACGGGGTGTCAAATCTCCCCATGTTAACTCACAGATTTCACTTGCCCGTAACCCTGCCTGATACAGGAGTTTGATAATTAACAAATTACGTAGGGCTGTGTACTGGCGCTTAGGAGTTTTAGCATCAGCTAAATGCTTACTTGCTGCTCTTACCAACAATTTAATATCAGCCTCATCCAGATACCGTTCGTTGATTACATCCGGCAGTTCACCGAGTTTTAGCGCCATACCCACATTAAAAGGGAGATATCCAATTTTATGAGCAAAACTAATCAAGCTTTTTGCTGCGGCAATGTATATCCGCTTTGTACTTTGGGCATTGTCCCCAAAACAACTGGCGTATTCTACCAAGTCTTCATAAGTCACTTTTTTGAGGGGTTTGTCCAAAAATTCCAGGAATCGCCTAATGTAGCGTCGGTAAGAGATGATAGATGACTCTGCTTTTCCTTCCAACCACAACCCAATCAACTTCGCCTCCGCCTGTGCTACTGGCAAGGAAGCGATCGCTTTTCTATGGGCTGTTATGTGGACAAGAGAGAGCGTCATTTTTATTACTCCCTTAATAATCAGACACAAGTATAGTTTCGTCTGGTTTTATAGTGTCTGATTTTTATTGTCCTCCCAAATGGTCATTTCAACTCACTGTTTCACAACGGAAAAGTTCTCATTTTTTGCGTATAGTACACTCCTAATACGCAGAAAGGTGATATAAGCAATACGATTACTGACTATCCCTTGCGGATTGAGAGCCGGGTATTTCCTCCGAAAAAATGCCGTTTATACACGGCTAACTTGTAGTAGAGGGAGGTGCTATTTTTGGGTGTGGGGAATTAAGAAAAAGATTTGCAACGGCGATTGCTGAATTTAACTGGCGGGTTGACTATTTAAAGTTTTTTAAAAGGGAATAGGGAATAGGCAAGAAAAGGTTTTGTCCGGGGATTTAGAACTATACCTAAACGCGGGAGCAACGCGATTTTGTGAGGTGCTAAAAATTAGGGGTATAAATGACCTGTTTAATAGTGCGATCGCAGCGAAATACCTGTTTTTATTGAGAATCTAGCTATGTAACTGAGAATTAAACCCCGATCTCACTTTTTCGCGTTGCTCCCCCTAAACGCTCGTCCTAAAGAAGGGGGCTTCAAATCCAAGGGTTTTCTCTCTTAGAAGGGAACAGGCAATTTTTCTTTGAGCTTCAATCCTACTGTTGCCTGTTTCCTATTCTCTACCCCGAACGCGAGTGCGTCTTTGCAGGAGAATGGGTCGGTGAACTACAAGAAATGGAATCAAGCGATTATGCAGATGAGCAGTATGGGTATTTTCAGCAATTAGCATAATCACTGAGAATATTTAATACCTAATGTCTGGCGAAGATGGTTGATGCTGGAATTGCTACGGGGTGATATCTATATTTATTTGCAATCGCCAATGGTAGCCGTTGGCAGTAGCATCTCTTCATAAAAAACATCGCTTGAAGAGTGCGCTGACACATTTGGCGATGATAGCATCAAGGTAATTCATCATGACGAATTACACGATTTAATAAGCGTGGACAGTCCAAGTTTACCTAGATGATACGCGAACATGAGCAATACAGGGCGTAAAAAAAAATTAGCATCTTTCAACTGTGACCAAAGGAAGTGGGAGCAGTTTATCGCCTGTTGCAACTCAAAAGGCACAACAGCAACAGCCACGCTGATCGAATTTATCGAACTCTACTTAGGCGATTCCCAAGATAAGGTTGATGCAATAGGTGGTAACGATTTAGACGAACGCTTAGACTCAAAGATTAAGGCAAGTGTAGAGAAGTACTTAGTTGCTAGTCACAATAGTCACAGCAATCCTACCAATGAAATGATAAAAGCTATTTGCTCACGACTTGATAAGCTCGAGTCAGAGTTTTTAAGTGAATTTAATAGTAATCAAACTACAGAAATTGATAATCTTGCCAATTTAGAACAAAAAGTGGAGAGAATGGCAGCCCGAATGACACAGTTGGCTGAGGCAATTATCAAAATTCAAGACTATCTCAACAACCAACAAAAGCGGGGACAGAAATCGTACTACAATAATTCATCCTTCAAAGCGCATACTCCTAGAATGCAACCGTTAACTGAAGAAGGTTTAGCCAAGAGACTTGGTGTAAGTGAGGAAACTGTACGCAAGGAGCGAATTAAACTCCCCCCACCGCTTTTTGTAGCATGGTGTAAGGGCAAGGATAGAGCGGGATTAGGGTGGGAATTTAACGAAAATACGGGATTATATCAGCCGGTAAGTTAGTATTTTTATTCTTTTCAAGAATTTCGGAATTTACACTGACTCGCCCGCCGAATAGAGTGATTGCAGATAATGACAATTAGGAGCTTTAGGTGCAGCGAAAAATTGAATTAAAAAGGGGTTTTGATAATACAACTGTTGAAGCATATTTGGTTGATTTAGAACAAAGACATGTTGATGATTATGTTAATGAGTGGGTCGAAAAATTAAGGTTATTTAGTCAAGAAGATAAATACTGGGACTGGATATTTAAATTAAGATATATTGGCAATCAACAAAATCTTGAAGGTTACGCAGTTGAGTGCGAAAACAAAACTCAAGGATTGATGATAATAGAAACACAAATGCACGGTTCTCGGTTGAATATTGGTAAGAGGTTAGTTTATATTGATGGCATTGCCACTGCCCCCATTAATCGAATCGAGATTCAACGCCCACCTCAATTCAAAGGTGTTGGTCAAGCACTGTTAAATTTCGCAAGAATTAGAAGTGTTGAGTTAGGGTATGAAGGTAGAGTTGGGTTGCATTCCTTACCAAGGTCTGAAGGATTTTACGAAAAACAAAACATGTTGAACTGCGGTTCGGAAGAGGAATATGAGAATTTAGTTTACTTTGAGTATGGTGTATTGAGACGAAGATAAAGTCCGATCGGGTAAAAATTTATGAACCATCAAGAGCAAAAGGATAATTTTGAGGCAAACGAGTCAATAACAACCCAAGAAGCTATAGATTTACTTTTTGGTGAAGGATGGCTCGAAGAGGCTGTTTGCATCGAAGATGAAGCAAATTGCACGATTGGCGCTGGTTTGGATTGGGGTAATGCATTACCACCTTTAATGCTCAATCTTCCTTTATTTGGCCGCCTATCAACGCTGCGTGTATCTCTCAACCGCGAGGTCAGGCTAATAATTGAAACATGGGATTTAGGTATAGGTACAACTTCTGCAACAGAAACTGCAAGGGTACGCATTAAAGAGCGGTTGCTATCCCCTTCGTCTGAGCTAATACCTCACTTGGAAGCTACTTTGTTGCAAGATGATTTATACAATGAAGAGTTTATATCTAACCGAGAAGCTCTTAAATCCTTACTTGCAGTAGTTCTTACTGATTCTGATAGAGAAGAAATTGCAGAGAAGGCTGCTAATTCAATACGCACACAAGTTATGTCTCAAGTGGATTTTTTCGGAAAACTTTCTGCGTAGATATAATCACAATAATATCGCGTCAAATTCAATCAAATTTATCAAAGGAGCGAACGCGTGAGTAGAGGTCACTCTACATCGCTCTTAGCCGCATTACTCTTATTCAATAGCTGGGAATTAAATCGCATCGCAACGCATTTTTATAATGAGGAAAAGCCAAGAGTGAATCCTAACCTGAAAGTTTTAAAAGTTGAATTTCAATAATTTTGCTCAAACCAATTTGGCTGTTGGGGTTGTTGTTAGACCAACTGGGGTTAAAGTTAACTTACCGCAAGCAGGGGACAAGGGGTCAACAAGTTAAATTATTTTCTTTATCTAAGAAAGAATGAGACAAGACTTGCGTTGGTTGGTGTGCTGGAGATGGAGGAAGTCGCCGCGACTGAACTGCGATCGCTCTCAGCGACTGTGCCTGATTTTTACGATTGCGTCTTCTTCCATTCTTCGAGAGTCAAGCAAGTTTTCCCAGTGGGTATTAATCCTGTGGTTGCTGACACACCGAAATTTGTCAGCGCATAATTTTCTACTTCTGCGTCCTTGAAGGCTTGTTCTACTACTGTTTGCTTTTCCTGCTTTGACAGAGCTTCAATCTTCACATTTGCTGCGGTAGGAACAGCATTCGTTTTATCTCTGGTGAAATTCTTTACATTATAAAATTGCTCTTGTTTTGGCTTACCTGAGTTCAAGCATCCTTTAGACTTGACAAACAATCCTGTAGCCCAATAGCTATTAACAAAGTGTTGCTTATTAACAAACTGCACCCCATTAGCTGCCCAGATGTAAACAGGATCAACATATCCTTTAGTTTTGGGAATTTTAGTTTCGCTACATCTTACTCCATCCCGCAGACGACTTCTATAATCTCCGCATACCTTCCAAGTTATTCTATATAAGTTAGGTGTCTCTTCTACATATTGCCTTATTTGCTCCTGTACTTCCTTATCTTTTTGGCTTTGCACATCAGTTAACTTAGCCCCATAATCATTCTCTGCCTGAGTAACGTTGTCCGCATCAGACTGGCAAGCTCCTAAGCATAGTCCTACACCTATTGAAACAAGTGCTGTAAATATTTTTCTTTTACTCATAAATACTCCAACAAATGATTATGAAAATTAATTCCCAATTTCCTTGCTTGACCAAATATCTACTTCTAACAAATGCTGAAGTACAAGCTGCAAGTATTATACATATTTGTTCTATACATGCAATCAAGTTTTAACAGTTTTTAGTTATGATGCAAAACATGGTGAGGTATCGAAGGGAAAGTTCAATTTATGGAGGGCAGGGATACTTAAATCAATTCGCAATTCGCTTTTTCGCCCATGACGCTCTCTACGAGACGCTGCGCGAACGCGGACTCGCTACCGCTACGCTAACGCAATTACGTTTTGTAACGGGGACTTAAATCCCCAGACTTTGTTAAAACTAATTTCGATATGTCAAATCATAAAACTAGCCAATAGTCAATGCCCTATATTTGGCACTTACTGAAGATGTTGCACAAATACTTATACCAATAAACGATTAAGGATGTGAGTATATCAAGCACAAAGACTGATAATACAACAAAGAATTTTTATCTACGTAGATTATTACTGTTAGAAATATTGCTACAGTACTACAGTTCTGTTTTTTTCAGTACCAGAGTGTGTGGATTTTGGGGTTGACTTATTTAAGAATGTGCCTATCCCTCAAGACATCGTTCAGGAGAACGAAAGCAGATGCGTACTGACTACGGATACACAGATTTTGCTGCTTCAGCAACAGGAACACTTTTACCTGACTCTAAGAATGACAGGGCGAAAAAAAGCACACTTACACTCATGGGTGTGACTGGTGTGTTGATGATAGCAGAGATGTCCGTCCACAATATATTGATGGGTGGATTTATGATTGCGTCTGCCATCGTGATTGCCTTGCCAAAACAGTCACAAGCATTATTTACTAACTTCGATAAACTACAACGAAAGTATGGAGTTAATCTCTATGCTGTCTTGTTTGCGCTGTTAGCAGTAATTTGTCTAATTGATTTTGCGGCGGCTCCAGCTAATGCTCAGTTTTTCAATAATGCTCAAACTTGGATGACCACCACTTTTGGTAATGCCAACAATGGACAAACATCAGAAGTTATCGCACTTTTTTTCAATGTATTGAGAGCTTTATTCCTATTATATGTTGGGATCAGTTTAGTTCGGATTATTCAATCTGCCCGGAATGATGAAGACTGGCAGACACTAGCAAGAACTCCATTAATCATAGTTATGGCAGTTTTTGTTGGAGATTTAATTACTGGTTTGATTGTTCAGTAAAAAAGCTTTACAGGTTATCAGTTATTGATAAATACGCATTTGGATTAATAGCTGATAACTCTTTATTAAATCAATAAATATGTCAGAGAAACATGGTTTTCGTACAGTGAATCGGATTTTAGGAGAAAGACCAAGATTAGGGCCATTCCCTGCCGACCAAATATTTCCCTGGACATTAATAGCAGTAGTCAATGTATTTATCTTTAATTATTTGCTGAAAACAAGTTGGTTAGGTACAGGATTAAGTATTGCTTGGGGATGGGCAACATGGTGGACAATTTCTACAAATAAAGACTTTTTCGGTAAGTTTGTCAGCGTCCCTCGGATTAGTAGGGGATATATGAGACATAAACCAATTCGCAATTCGCAATTCGCAATTCGCAATTTTGAAGATAATTAAATTTCAGTTATTGGTAAAGTTATGCCAAATTCTTCTAAGAAGGCTAAAGATAAATTAGGTAAAGTCGCATTAGAAAACGAGCAGATTAGTGTTGTGAAAATGCTCACTCCTTTTGAAGATATTATCCATTTAGCGGGCATTTGTGACCTCAACTTAGGAGATAGGCAGGGTGTAGGCGCATTAATTCTCAAAAAAGGTGAAAATATTCAAATCAAATTCTGCTTTGATTGTTTAGGGATTCATCCGAATTTAGAATCATCGCAAATGCTGCCGCTCTTTGAGGGCATAGAAGCGGGACTAAAAGAAATTCCCGAAGGCGAAAGCCTCACAATACACTTAGGGTCTTTTACCTCGGATTATTATAGACAAAAGGAACTATCTTCTTTAGAGTCAAATTGCTCTCTTGAGCCGTTAAAGCTATTGATTCGTAGTGAGAGATTGCGAGTTAAAGAATTAACTCAAAGTGGCACTAGAAAAAATAAGTTTCTCAGGCTATGGTGTACGTACACTGTTGTTTCTGATGATGAACGTTCTCATGATTTTATCGAATCGATTATCAGAAAATTAGAAAAAGGTTGGTTTTCTTTTACTGGAGAAATCCATGCCCATAATAATACCAGAATTGAAAATATCCTCCAAAATTCCTTTAGCAATGGCTTTTTGCAATGGTCAGCCATACTAAGTAATAAAATGAAACTTGGGATTAGGGTGCTGAGTGCCCAAGAAATATGGGAAATAAATTGGCAGCAATTCAATCTGTCATCACCACCAGCAATTCCTAATCCTCTAAAGATAGATTCTGCCAATGGACTAGTAGAAACTCAAACTAGTGATTTTCATATCCGCCACCAGATATTAGAGAATGAGCTATCCGTGCCATTCTTTGATAGGAAATGGGTAAAAATCCAAAATAAATATATTGGGGCGCTCAACTTCAGCCAAAAACCAGGTGGATGGTATGACGAACAAGCTCAATTACGTTATTTGTGGGAATTAATCTCTAGAGATAGTATTTATGATACAGAGGTTATTTGTCAGCTAACAAAGGCAAATCAAGCTATTTCTAAAACAAATCTTCAACGCATTACCAAACAATCAATTACCAGCACTTCTTTATCTACAGATAAAGGAAATATTGATGTCAAGTCGGGGATGAATATTGAGTCGGCTGTAGAGGCGCAGAAGACAATATATAAAGGGAGTGTAGTTGTGCATACCGCAACAGCTTTTCTGGTTCACCGCCCAACCCCACGGGAATTAGACGAAGCTTGCCGATATCTTGCCAGCTATTTTTTGCGTCCGGCGGTAGTTGACCGAGAAATAGAATACGCTTGGAAGACATGGTTGCAGTGTTGCCCATTTGTTTGGGAACCACTGTTAACCAAGCCTTTTAACCGCAGACTGCCATATTTTAGTTCGGAAGCACCAGGGCTGATGCCTTTGATTCGCACAGCCACAGGTGATCGCAGTGGGTTTGAGTTAATTGCAGAAGAAGGCGGCACACCGGTACATCTAGACTTATACCAGAATCATAAGAATTTGGCAGTCTTCGGCGCAACTCGTTCAGGTAAATCAGTGCTGGTGGCAGGTATTCTTACCCCGGCGCTTGCACAAGATATTCCGGTAGTGGCACTAGACTATCCCAAACCAGACGGTACATCCACTTTCACCGACTACACCAATCTGCTGGGTGAAAATGGGGCATACTTTGACATCTCCAAAGAATCAAACAATCTTTTTGAACTTCCTGATTTGCGCTCTCTGGATGCAGAACTGAGAAATGAGCGATTGAACGATTTTAAGGAATTTCTCAAATCAGTGCTGATGACAATGGTGATAGGGACAAGCATGATTGGTGTCAGCCCAACGATTACCACCAATATTGAGTCAATCATTGCTCTAACTTTGAAAACGTTTTTTAATGATGACGAAATTAAATTGCGCTACAAGTTAGCAATACAAAATGGATTTGGAACTAAAGAATGGAGCGAAACTCCGACGCTCAAAGATTTTTATAATTTTTGTTCTCCAGCTTTCATACAATTGGATTCTATTGCTAGTAAAAGTCAAGAGATTTCCGAAGCCTTACAGCAAATCAGGCTGAGAATAAATTATTGGTTGAGTACCAGGGTCGGGCAATCCATCTCACGCCCATCCAGCTTTAGAACTGATGCCAAGTTGTTGGTTTTTGCACTCAGGAATTTATCAAGTGAAGCTGATGCTGCCATACTCGCTCTCAGTGCCTATACTGCTGCATTACGTCGTGCATTATCATCAAAAGCTTCGATATTCTTCTTGGATGAAGCACCAATCTTATTTCAATTCGATGCGATCGCGGAGTTGATTGGGCGATTGTGTGCCAATGGTGCGAAGTCTGGTATCCGCGTCATTATCTCTGCCCAAGAACCAGAGACTATATATCAGAGCAAAGCTGCACAGAAGATATTTGCCAATATCACTACACGTTTAGTAGGCAGGATTCAATCATCAGCCGTTGACCCGTTTATTGTTCGCTTTAAATATCCTACCGAAATCATCAGGGTCAATAGTACAGAAGCTTTTTATCCAAAAAAGGAGGGGATTTACTCTCAGTGGTTGCTTGATGATAACGGCAAGCTAACTTTCTGTCGCTATTATCCCGCTTACTGTTTATTAGCCTCAGTTGCTAACAATCCAAGCGAGCAAGAATTTCGCAGTTTGTTTCTCAAATACTATCAAGATAATCCTCTGTTTGGGTTAGTCAAATTTAGTGAGGATTATATCAGAATGATTCGGGGGGAAGAGTTATCAGAATTAGCGAAGAATTTACTCTCAAAATCACACATAAAGCAAGTAGCTTAATATGAAAAAACGGACAATTGGGGTAATACTTTCTGCTACAGTTGGCAGTTTATTGATAGCTGCACCTAGTTATGGTATCAGCATCAACGATTTTTTTAGTTCTATCGTATCGGATCTTCAAAGTGAAGTTGGTGAAATTCAAGCCTGGGCTAAGGATGAGATTAACAGTGCTTGGGCTGACATCAAAGAAAATGCGGAAGCTGCAATTGATAGTTCTATCGGACAATTGGGTGCGCCTGACCCAATTGCTTCGGCTGATCAATTGAAGGATTCACTTAAGGACGATTATTCTTATCCTGTTGCTCAACAGAACGCACAAGAACTAGAGCGTCAACTTACTTTGGCTTCTGTCGCTAGCGTCGTCAGCAAAGATGGGCAACAAAAAACTCAAGCCAAGATTGATACTACTGCACAAATCGCCCAGCAAGCAAAAGATATTTCTGATGAAGCTCAGAACATGGATGCCTCTCAAAACGTTCTCAAAGCGATCGCCGCTCAGAACAGCTTAATTGTATCAATGTTGGCACAGCAGCGTACTGATTCTTTATCAGCCCGACAGGACAATGCTTACTCTAACCTGATGCTGACGCAAGTGGCAGATCATCTTGACTCCCAACGGAAAAAGGAGAACTCCGAAGAAGATGGCAGATTGTCTCTACTACATGAAGTCGTACTTAATGCACGGCTAGATCCTACTTCTGCTGACTGATTAAAAGGGTATATAAACACAGTAAGAGTTGACATCCTCACCGACCTAAAGGCGCGGTGATTCTGGAGTAATAAGTAAATACCCATTTTTCATCCACTCATTACTCCTTACTCCTTACTTTAAAGCATTGCGTGAAGCACGGGGCTTTAAACCCAATTCTTTGGTAAAGTTACAAGAGCTTTTGCGTTTTATACAAACAATCAACTAGCGTTCAAATATCTGACAAAATTACTGTATTGAGCAAGGATTCAAATCATGTTTTTACTAGCCAAACTAGATGGTGGCGATTTAGCTGATTTAGCAAAAGAAAATGCAGCTTCAATAGCGCAAGGATTTGATGAGCTTTGGAACGAAACTATTACAGGTGGTGTTTATTCAGCAATTTGTACAGTCGGAGCTTTATTCGCTATAGCAACACTAACTTTCTTCGTCGTTGAATGGACAAAAAAAATGATGGCGGGGGAAGAACAAAGAGCTTATACTGATTTTATTTGGCCGTTAATAGTAATTGTTTTACTCAGCAATAAGGGGAATGTACTAGGAAAGTCAACTTTGGGGATTAGAAACTATATTAATAATGTAAATAATATAGTTCTTAGCGAAGCGGCGGCAGGAATTGACCTCAAGCAAGCATTTGAAAGTGCATTGGGAACTGAAGCAGCACGTAGCGCTATTGGTATTGCTGTAAATAAATGTAGAAATTCATCTTTAAGTCAACAAGAACAAATAAACTGTTTGGATCAAGCTAAAGAAGATTTAACCAAAAAATATCCAGATAAATTTAATAAAAGTAATGGAGTTTTTTCTTGGTTTATAGATGCGGTTGATGGCGCTATCGATGCTTTTAATGATGTGAAAGATGGTAAAGCAAATGGAATTGATTTAATTTTATCTCCCATTAATGCTTTTGTTGGGTCTGCTGTTACTGACATAGTTACGATAATTTTAGTCGGAATGAATGGGGCTTATCAATGGGGAATTGAACTGACTATGCTCGTAACAGCACTGCTGGGGCCTGTAGCTGTTGGTGGTTCTCTGCTACCTTACGGAGCTAAATCAATTTACAGTTGGTTAGTAGGATATTTCAGTGTAGGTTTTGGCAAGCTCTGCTTCAATATCATTGTTGGTTTCGCTGGTCAATTAGTCGCTGATTCTAAATCTTATCAGCCAATGTTCTTTCTATTTACAATTGGTATAATTGCGCCATTCTTAGCTACAGGTTTAGCGGCTGGTGGTGGCGTTTCTGTTTTAGTTCAAATTAATAAATCTGCTGAAACTTACAGTGGGATTGCCATTGAGGTTGCTAAAGGTGTTGCTACTAAAGGTGGTAGTTTAGTCGGGAAATTAGCTAAATAAAACCTATGCTGAATCAAAAAAATAAAACTCAACCCAGAGAACCATTACAATTGCTTAGTTACAACAAATATGTAACAACAAGAGTTGGGATAATTTCTCTAGCTGGTTTTTCAATGGCTGCACTTTCTCTGTTATTACAATTTCTAAATTATGGAGCGATTAGTGTTTTAAATAAAAAACAATTGGCATTAGTACAACTCTCATCAGGAGAGACAATTGCCGCTAGAGCAGTAGACCCAAAAGAACGGTCTGATGAAGTAATTAAAAAATTTGTATCTGATACGTTTATTACTACGTTTAATTGGGATGGATTAGTAAAAGCATTTAATGAGAAAGAAGAACCTATCACTAAGCAAGATACTGGGGTAGAAGTAGGTAGACTTAATAATAAATCTAATAGTAGGGTTACGACTAGAGCCTATGATGCTGCATTTGCTTTAAGTGAAAATGAAGGATTTCGCCCCGCCTTTCTCAAGAAATTAGCATCAATCACTCCGACAGGTGTATTCAATGGTGATACTCAAGTATCTTTAATTCCCAGATTTATATCCCAACCACGCCAAATTAAATCAGGGAAATGGGAAATAGATTTTATTGGTACGCTGGTAACTTTTGAGCGTGAGTATAACTCAGGTAAAGGAATTGCTTTCAACAAAACCGTTACAGTTTCTTCAATTTCTAATCCAGAATATATCCCAGCTAATACCACTGAGTTAGCTAAGAAGATTTATGCAGCCCGTCGCGCCGGATTAGAAATTACAGAAATTGTAGATTTAAACTTCGGGAGAAGGAAATGAGTGAAGAGAATAAAAATGGGTCTGTATCGACTTTAGAGGATTTGCTTGAAATAGATGATGCTAATAAAACTAATGGTAATAAAGCACCAGAACCGGAAAGTTTATTAGTACCGACTAAGCACACATTTGTCACTTCTCCTTGGTCAAGACTAGCAATAATTGCTGTCCCTTTTGGAGTTGGATTTTTAGCTATATTTTTGATGCTCAATGGTGTTTTCAATCCCGCACCAGCGCCAAAATCTGCACTTAAAACAATCCAGGAAACCCCAACTACTGAACAAGCCCAACAAAGTGATGAGGGAGACGGTGATGCGCGTGCAAAACTCGCTCTGTCTGACCAAGCTAATGAACTGAACAAAATAAACATTGACCAAAAAGAACAACCAGCACAAGTAAAAGTCTCTCAAACTCAAAAGGTCGTGCCATCCACGCCGCCGTCGCCACGGAGTAAATCTCGCCCTGTACCTCGAACTGCACCACAACCACAACCGATTAGAACCTACACTCCGCCACCAACACGCACGAGTTTTTCTCCAAGACCCTCGATATCTGCACGGACACTCACGCCCCTAGATCCCCTTGAGCAATTGAACAAACTCCGCAGCATCGGTTCTTACGGCAAAATCGCCTATGCCGAAACTAGCACCAGTAAACAATCTTCATTAGATCCGGCTCAAGCATTTCAAAATCAACCGAATGAACAAACAGATACAAATAATCTTGACCAAACCACGCCGCAAAACTCAAGCGACTCGATTGAAAAGATCCGCCCCAGGTGGCAAGCGACTTCTAAAGTTAACAAAATTACTTTAGCTAACAATTATTTACCTCAAGAAAGCCAAATTCTCCAAGGTAAACAAACTCGTTATTTGACAGTTGGCTCATTTGCTACTTGTGTGATTGTTACCCCATTAGTTCAAACCACAGTTAATAGTTCAGAGCAGACACAAACTTCTAATAGCAATAGGTCTGTTGCTAGACTGCAAGAGGATTTACGCGATAACTATGGGCAAGTGGCAATCCCTTCGGGTACTTTATTGACAGTCGAGTTAGCTTCGGTTGATGGCGGCAGTTACGCTGTCGCTTCTGTTCGGGGCATCATCAAAGATAATACAGAATATCCTATTTCAGCGGGTGCGATTTCCGTGACTGGGGAAGGTGGTACACCCCTGATAGCTCGGAGATTTCAAGACAGGGGTGGCGAGATTGCACAAAATGACTTGTTTGGCGGTGCTGTGTCTGCATTAGGAAAGGTTGGCGAGATTATCAACCAACCAGATAATGAGGAAGAAATTGAGGATGAATTTACAGGTAGGATTCGTAGACGTAGTAGTGGCAATCAGCGCAATCTCACTGGTGCGTTAATGTCAGGTTTTTTTGGTAACATCAGTCAAAATCTTAGTCAACGCAATCAACGTGCTACTCAAGAAATTACTTCTCGCCCCAATACTTGGTACATAGAAGCGGGTACTAAAGTGACCATTACAGTTAATCGTTCTCTGGAGTTGCCATGAAAAAGTTTTTGATTGGTATACCGTTGGCGATCTTAGTTGCTTGTGTACCACTATCCACAATTGCCGCCCCAGTTGTCCGTACCATCTTTCAATCAATGGCTAGTGGTACGACTGCCAAACTACAAACTATCAACGTCTGGAATGGTCATGGTGTAGCAATTTCATTTTACGAGCTTGGCGAAACTATCAAAAAAGTCTGGTTAGATGACCCGTCGCAAATTCTGCTTGACACAGATGGTTGCTTAGAGGGACTGGATCAGAAATGCTCTAACCCCGGCGCTGGGCTGATTCATCTGCGGCGGATCAAGAGAGTAAATATTCCAGGGCTACCGCGAACATCTACCACTTTGTTAACAGTAATTACGCAGTCATCCTCTGGTGAACGTAAAGCTTACAGCTTTCGGTTAGCAACAAGTAATGGCACTCCTAAATATAGTCAGGTGGCGATCAAGCTTGATGTGGCACGAGAACAAATAAGCCCGAAACCTCAATTGCAATCATTAGTTAAAACACAACAAAAAATTAACCAAATTCGAGGCGGTATTGTTGTCGCTATTAAAAGTGGATGGATGAATCAGCAAGATGAACTACACCAACGCTTGCAAAAGTTAATCGGTTATTTACAAGCAGGTGATGACATTTCTACTGCTACTAATAAGGCTTCTGTCTCTCAAGACTTAGTTAACAAATTAATTGCTTTAAGTAATAGTTCTGATAATTTAACACAAGGTAATGGCTTATGAAATCATCTTTTCGCCTCAATGATAACGCCTTACGCTACTTAATCTTTTTTGGTTTAGTAGGTAGCTTATTTATTCATAGTTTTATCAAGTACGGGCTACTCAATCAAACCATTGGGTTAATCATGCCCAAAGCTTCTGCACAAGTACCCGTTATCAATTCCCCTGATGGGTTTACTCCTGATTGGTCGCGTTTCAAATTCAGCGACATGATTATTTCTGAAAGTGGCAGTGTTACCTACCCAGGCACAAGAGGTACAGAAACTAGAACCTGGACGGCAGGACAAAGCATTAGCGAGTTTATGGAACTAGGGGATTTTGAAACTCCACAATTAGCAATAGAAAATTTAAATCTCTCAACCATAGCTTCAGTACAAGGAATCAATTTAAGTGGGTTAAGATTAGATAATTTTCAATTAACAAGATGGCAGACCTTGCCAAATTTGGTCAGAGCCGTTCCTAATTTGGGTAACAGAAACGTTAATAGTGTTATACCTATCCGTGATTTTGCGAGAAGATTTGGCATTAATGGCGGTACAATCGCTAATCTCAGCCGTTATGACAATTTAAGTAATGTTCAACTTGGTCGAGTAATTAATTTAAGAAATTATCCTTTGACATCCATTTCTAATATCCAGAACGCATCAATAAATCGCTTTGCCAATTGGCAAGACTCCAGAATTGATGGTGTACCGGGATTATCAACACTCACCTGGGATAATTTACCGGGGTTGAGAACACTTGACCTTTCATTTGTTGCCAAAGTGGATCTGCCATTAGGAGATATTGAGGCTAACCGTACCCGCTCCATATCTGGTAGCTATCAAGATGGCTTTAATGTTCCCTGTCTCCAAAATAATTGCGCTCATACAGAAATGTCCGGCATTGGTAAGACTACTGGAACACAGTGGATATCCGGGAAATTCCAAAAGGTTAATGGTGGATTTGGCATTTTAAAAGCTCTTAATGGTGGTCAAGAGCCTACTGGCAGGAACCCCTTTGGCTCTAGTTTTAAGCAAGTAGTTTGGAATATTGATGAAGCAAGTGGTTCTGTCGAGACTGCTATGTTTTTTCGCATCTGCAAAACTATACCCTTCATTGGTCGCACTTGCAGTCCCTACTTCATTGGGCCTGTGCCTTTTATTGAGTACCGAGAGAAAGACCCTATCGTTCTTGGTCAACCTAATTCTCTGCCTTAAAATGAGCAAATCTTTCAAAATAAATAGCGCTAATCCTCAAGGATTTCGCTTCGAGCAATTACAAAATCCTGATAATGCAATTGGCAAGTACACTCACCAATTATTCACCCCCAATGGACTAACAGTTTTGTCCTTACTTGGTGCTTATATTTTGATGAGGGTATTTTTTGGCGACTCTAACAAGAAGAAAATCGCTACCAGTTATTGGGGTGGTGGTAAAGAAACTGCTACTGCTCAGAAAAAAGCCATCTTGCAAATTGCCAATCCCCAATGTGATAGTGCTGCACTTTACATTGGTAAGCATCAGGAAAAAGGTGGTGGCGCTACTTTCTATATCCCTGATGTGCAACGAGGTACGGCAGTCATCGGCGCTCCTGGCTCTGGCAAAACATTCAGTGCCATCAACCCCATGATTTACTCGGCTATTGATCAGGATTTTCCATGTATAGTTTATGACTTTAAGTATCCTTCTCAAGCGAAAGTTGCTGCCTACGCCAAATACAAGGGCTATGATGTTCACATCTTTGCACCGGGATTCCCTGAATCTGAAGTCTGCAATCCTTTAGATTTTCTCCGGGATAGTAGTGATGCCGAATCGTCCCGACAAATTTCAACCGTCATCAATAAGAATTTCCGACTTCTGGGCAATTCAACTGAAGATGGGTTCTTTGGCCCGTCCGGTGATCAGCTGACTCAAGCAATATTGATGTTAGCTAAAGAGTTCGGTCAATTCGCAGATGTTATGACTTGCGCCGCGATACTTTCTAGCGAACAAATGGTCAAACGCCTCATGGCTGCTTCTCTCAATCCTTGGGTAAAAATTGCCTTTGGGCAACTGTTCAGTTCTGCTGCATCTGAAAAGACTGTTGCAGGCATTGTTGCAACTGCCAGTATTATGTTTACTCGCTTTATGGCCAAAAACACACTAGGCTGCTTCATTGGAAAGACGACTTTACCTTTAGAAATTAAAGGTAAGCAAATGATTATCTTTGGGTTGGATAGAGAGCGCCGAGATGCAGTAGGGCCTCTCATGACCAGCATTTTACACATGACCATCGCCCGTAACATTGCCAAAAAACGAAAAGATCCATTAATAGTTGCATTGGACGAATTACCTTCAATATACCTACCTGATTTATATAGGTGGCTCAACGAATCACGTTCTGAGGGCTTCTGCGGTATTATCGGCTTCCAAAATATGGGGCAGCTTGAGAAGAACTACGGTAAAGATATCGCTAAGGCTATCCTTGGTGCTTGCAGCACTAAGTTTATATTCAATCCTGGTGAGAACGAGTCGGCGCAATTGTTTTCCAACTTCTTAGGTGATGAAGAGATTAAGTACAAGCAAAAAAGCCGTTCTACTGGTAGTAAAAATAATAGCACTAGTATTAGTGAGCAAGAGAAAACTAGAAAGCTTTTTGAATCGGCTCAATTTCTGAAGTTAATTGCTGGTAAATGCGTTTTCATTAACCCTACTTATGCTAATAAAAAGGAAGGTTCAGTTCCACTGTTGAAAACTATTAAAATTTCTCAGACTCTCAAAAATATTGAGAAATACAATCAACTTAAATGGGCGAGAATTGTTAGTTTACTAGCTAGGAAAAGTACACAGAAATTTCCCTCTCAGCAAGATTTAGCTTTGCGAGTTAAGCAAGTTGAGTTACGCTTTCCCATTCCCCAAAATCCTCAAGCTGTTTCTAATAATCCCGGTCTGACATCAAAAAACGTTGGCAGTATGGTTAATCAAGACCAAGTTCCTTCTGATATCGGGTTTTAATATTATGAAAATGACTATTGAAGAATTGAAGATTGATAATTTTGACTTAATTAGAACTTTATCTCAACAGTATATTCTCGCTAATGGTAGTTTCATTGACATTAATCTTCCTCTAACTCAAATCATTGATGATTTTAATGCCTTGTCTGGAACTAGACCAAGACTTAAGAGTTTGGGAATCTATATTGTCATCAGTTTGAAAAATATTTATATTAACCTAAATCAACAATTATGTATTCAAATTGTTAATCAATATATTCATGGTATTAGCTGGCATGATTTGCAGCACATTTGTTTTTTTGATATGAATCCAAGTAACGTTTACATTCATATTGTTTTTAATCGGGTTACACCCCAAGGTAAGCTCATTGATATCAAATACTTGGGGGCTAAGTGGCAACAATATGAGGTTTTACGTCAATCTTGTTCTCGGATTTTAGAAAACCCTGTTAATAATAAATATTTGCAAATCCGCTGCAACTGTTGTTCCTAAACAAAAGTACAGCACAAGGCACAGTGTATAAATAATTAACAAAAAATATGTTTGATGAACGACATTTGCAACTCACTTCCGCTTACGCTAGAGCTAGTCAGCATTTTATTAGAGCTTTTATTTATACTTTAGGAGAGTTTATTTATAAATCAATAGAATCAGCTATTGATTTAAAATGTCGAATTCAAATAGGAGAAGAAACTTATTTCCTTACTCCTGATGAGGATGGTGGTTGGAAATGGTCTAAAGGTAACTTTGAAGGTGTAACAGATGAGGAAATAGAACAAGTAGAAGAGATGATGGCATATTTATTGCCTAAACTTCTCCCCGGTAATAATGATATAACACCACCGAATTTCCCTCCTGATCCTGATTTACCTCCAGTTTTACCCAACCCGAATTTTCCCAAAAACCTTCCTCCTTCGGGTACAGTCGTTGACTTTTTAAGTATACAAGTTGAAAGCAATAATACTCTGGAATATCAATATTTTACAAACAGAAATGATTACGTCACAGATGCAAGTGAAATCAAAGATATGTCATTTGCGGGGATTGTAGATAATTCCTCCATTTTAGAAGAAGATGTTGTGCAAACGAATGACATTCATGAAGACTATGAGCAGAGTGAAGTGACTAATTTTCATGAAATTGGCGATGAGCATTTAACAGTAGAGTTGATTAGCGACCAGAAAATCCCAATCAGTAGTGAAAAACTTGAGCCACAAAATACTCAACATATCCCTCATCACCCAGAACATATTGATCTGCAACATTGGCACGAACTCGTAGTAGGCAGCGCCATCTCAGGAGAGATTGCACATCTCAACTTCTCTAGTCTTCATTTTAGCTATGTCGGTGGCGAACATGAAGCTTGGGAACGGCTCATGATCAGCGATAAACTCTCACGTACAAATACAGGTAGCCTGTCCATTAGGCTTTTAGAACTCTATTCCAACTTAGATGCGGGTGGTTGGTGGTGTAATTCAGGAGTAGATCCGCGCACATTTGCTAATCTTACCCCTGGTGAGCAACCTCAAGTTAAAGAATGGGGATGTTATAAGCCAAATCGCCCCAGACCAAAAACCGTAAAAAAAGATGGGTTCACTGTTGTGGTTGAAGGCAAGTTCATCAAATATGAGCATCCACCATCAGTTGATTTGAGTATTTTCTTACTAGATGTTCCGCTCGTGATTGCCCAAAATATTTACTCAAAAGCTGGAGTAAACCCCACCGATAGCGATCGCAAGAGTGGTTTTTGGTATTGTGTGTATAAACACAATATCCCACTTGTCATTACAGAGGGGGCAAAGAAGGCGGCTAGTCTGTTAAGCCAGGGTCATGCTGCCATCGGGCTACCGGGAATTTCCTCCGGCTATCGCTCACCTAAAAACGAGTGGGGCAAGAAAATTGGTGATTCCTATCTGGCTGATGAGTTGGCTGTTTTCGCTACTAAGAGTAGAGAAATCAAAATCTGCTTTGATTATGAAACTAAGCCTGAAACTAAGCTCAATATCCAAAGAGATATTTGGAAGACAGGAAGCTTATTACAAGAATTTGGTGCTGTCGTTAAAGTAGTAACGCTGCCAGGGCCGGATAAGGGTGTAGATGATTTTATAGTGGCACAGGGAGGAAAAAGTTTTGAAAAGCTATCTGCCGGGGCTATAGCTCTAGAGTCATGGCATCAAAATCAACTTGATAGTTTACGTTTTACTATCAAGCTCAAAGATGGCACAGTCAAAACAATTGCTCAACAAAAAGGAAACTCTACTGTGACAGATGCTCCCGAATTAGAAGCAAACATAAATCTATTTCACAAGAATCGTCGTCAACCATCTATTGACCTTGGTTCACAAATTATAGATATAAAAGTTAATGATTCAGACATTATTCATATAGATGTTGCCCCGGAGCCAGCCCAAGTACCTGAAACTCCTGTAATTAGTTCTTCTTGGGCTAAAAAAGAAAATGTTACGCTTTATGAGTCTAATTTTTTTAGAAAGCGCCTAGAAGGTAGTGAGAATAAACAAATAGCTTTTGCTGCTTATACTTTGTTAAAAAAATATGGTGTTGAGGCTAAAGATGAACAACAGCAGACCAGTGGCAAAATCTACCATGCTGATGCTTTTGTAATTAAGAATCATGGTGCTGATAAATACAGTATCTATCGTCGTCATGATGATGTAGAGTTAATGACTTTTCAAGCTGATAAATGGGGACACGTAGGCAATATTAAACTTTCTTACACAGAAATAGAGGATGAGCCAAAAATTTGGATAGAAAAACAAATTAACATTCTGCCTATTGAAAGGCAGGAGTTTTTGTTAGTGGCTGACTACCTGAAAGCTGGTAAAGAATTGCCCTCTGTTGATGAAGACCCTCGCAAAATAGCTTCTGTCGTTGGTTCAGTCTCTCCTAAAGGCACACACAATATTTTAGAAAGTTTCAAAGAAAACGAGGTATTAAAAATACTCACACAAAGTATTACTAGCTTCGAGAAAGACGATTTAACCTTGGGCAATTACCGGATTCTTTTTCGGCAAACCAGTGACAATACATCTACTCTGCAATTACTCAAAACTGAACACAATGGTACAAATCGGGAAGCTGTTCGCTTTCAGTTTGAGAAAACTGAAACTGGGATGACTCATCAAGTCCAAGCGATGGCTATCACCGAAGCTGATTTGGAGAAGTTAAGACTGTTGGCTCAAAAACTGCATATTAATTACAAAGCATTATTTGGCAACCCGACAGACACCCGTGACATCGACTTGCCCGTTCATCCCGAAATTACCCGTAATTTAGACGATGATCAGTTACACCAATCTAATCAATCTACGCCCAACGTACCAGATCGCAAGACACAATCACACTCACAAGAAGCAAGCTCTAATTCTCCAAAACAACAGAACGCTGTATCACACTCAACTACACCAACACCTAACAGCACAACACCATCACAACCAGCAAAACGACCCAATTTTTCTTCTAACTTAGATAAAGTTTTGCTACCACTACATCCAGTTTTGAAACAGTATTGGGAGCAGTTAGAAAAAGATGGTTCTTGGAATGAGACTGTAGCGCAAGGACATTTAGAATTTCAATCTAAAATTCAACAAACTGGAAAATTAACTGTTGGTGAACAGCGTGAACTTTACCAGCAGATTCAAAATCAAGCTTGGAGTGAAATCAATCACTTTCGGCGTACTGATATTGTGCTTCCACCATTAGCTTATCTTGTTAATGATTTGCGATCGCAGGTTCTTACAGAAGCACAGCCACAGTTTTCTTCTGACCCGAAGCGTGATACACCCATGCCTCTTCACCCTGACATCGCCTCTCATTGGCACGGTTTAGAAACTAATAAAACTTGGTCTAGTGTTGCCAATCAGTACAACAACCCTTTACGAGAAAAACTTTCAAAAACTGGCAAACTGACTATTGGGGAGCAACGTGAACTTTACCATAAAATTCTACTTCAAAGTCAAGTCATGCAGCGCAACAAAGGGCAAACGAATATCTCACTTCCTCCTTTGAGTGATGTTATTCAGGATTTGCTCAATACTCGTAGCCAGATTATTAACAATACCTATACGCCCAAGGTTGAAGTACATTCCCAAAAATCTCACACTCCACAACAACGTACTACTAATTCACAAGAATTAGAATTGTAATGAACAATAGTCAATTACACTTATGCAATCTAGCTCACTGTCCGAAACCATTACTATCATCAACCGCAACAGTGGCTTTTCTGACAACCAAATGGCCTACAGACTGGCGCTGATGATGGAGAAACACCCACCTTCACCGTCAATAACCCCCGCACTAGACCCCACACAGCGCGAAAATATTATTGGTGAGGTGAGAAATACTTTATCTGTGTCCCAAAATGCTCAAAGTACTGAAGATTACAGGCAATCCCTTAAGGAAAAATACTACCAAGAGTACGCTCAAAAATTTGGTTTAAATAAATCCGAGGAAACACCTGATATAGATAACTCAACAAGAGTTGAAGATTTGATCAATGAAAAGAAAAAGACATTCTTGCAGCAGATATTAGAAACTAAAGGGCGCAAACTGCCTTTTGTTGACAGCCAACAGTCAAAATCGGTTGAGAGTGAAAATGATGAGGTTGCTAAAAAGTCTCTCATTCCTGCACTAATGAATATTGTAGTTACAAAAGGACAAGATACTATTGGCGGTCGAGTCTATGAAGGCATGGCTTATCGATTAAATTTGTTGATGAGAGAAGGTATGCAGCGTCTGACTGTTTGGCGTAAAAGTGATAATCAATCGGCTTTTAGTGCTTATAAAGTAGAAGAAGAGGAAGAATACAAAGTAATACACAATCACCTTTCACCACAAGAAACACAAAAGCTGATCAACTTTGATATAAGAGTGCAACAGCAACAGCCACCGCCACAGCAACAACAAAACGAGCGTTCTCATGACGGCCCAGAGTTAGACTAACTAAAATACCCGACAAACAACCCAAGAATGTACGCACTTACTAAGACATATCGCTTAGTCAGCCGCTCGAATTGTGACCAGGGTGAGATGATGACAGCTAATACTATGTAAAACATTGCTTGTAGAAAATCGCTGTGGCCCAGTTTGATGATAGCGGCAATCATCAAAGCCACAAAAATTAGAAATTCCACTCCTGTTTCAATCCTGTCCCAAAGTTTCACATCATATAGGTAACGCATCTTGTAACCTCTGCGACTTGGGCAACATCCTACCATCAACCCCATAGATCCCGTCATCTTTGTAAGGAAATATAATGGTGAATTTGGTTCCTTGTCTAACTACCGAGTTTACGCTTATCCTCAAACCATGAGCATGAGCCACACATAAGGCGATGTACAGTCCTAGTCCCATCCCTGATTGATGTAATAAATTGCTATTTGGCGCTCGCCATAATGGGATAAATATATTGGAAATTTGTTCGACGGCAATCCCACAGCCGGTATCTTCAATCTCGATAGCTAAATCATCTTCTTGATTGAGCAGCCTTAAAAAGATATCTCCGGTAAGAGTGTACTTAATAGCATTTGTCACCAGATTACACAGCATTCTGTCAATACTGATGCTGTCACCCCATACTTGCGTTCCATGCTTGTACGATGATTGAGTTTCATAGTGGAGATTCAAGGAATGATACTGCGCTATTGGTTTAAATCGAGAATAAATTGTTTGTAAAAAACTTAACATATCAAACTGCTCCACTGTCACTGGATTTAGTTCAAAAAAAGCAGTTCTTTTAGATTGAATCAAACTCACCCCTCGCTCATTCGTTTGTTGTAAAGCTATCAGCAAAGGTTTGATCTCTTCTAAAGACTGTCCATAAGCACCATCAATTATCTGATTCAAAACTAACGATGCTCCTTGATAGTTATTTGAAACATCGTGTAACAAACCTAATATGCTTAAAACTTCCTGTTGCATAACTATGTTTCCAATGACAGATGGTGATTTTGGCTACTTTTATGAATAAATGCTAATTAGGTCTACAAGATTTGAGAATGTTTTTATTTTAGTTCTAAAAAAATATCCAATCAAGCTTTAGTACTAAACTTTCTTTCATTTATCTGGAAAGATTATTTCTTACTTATATTTTATATTACAGATATAAAAAGTAAAAGGTTTAACACCAATAACTATGTTATAAATATTGAGTCATCTTATAATCGAAGTGATTTATGATTCGATTAACGCTCATTGAGGATGAAGAACTCATTAGGTTGGGGATCACTACTGCGATCAATCAACAACCAGATATGGAAATGGTCGGCGTTGCTCGTACTGGTATTGAAGGGATTAATTTAGTTAAGGAATTAAATCCCGATGTCATTTTGGTGGATATTGGTTTACCTGACATATCTGGGCTAGAAGTGATTAAAGAGGTCAAACTCAATAGCAAGACAAAAGTTGTTGTTCTTTCTTCTCATTCTTCTCAAGGCACTGTTCAATCAGCTTTAAATGCTGGCGCTGATTCTTATATTCTCAAGAAGAATAATGTTCCCCTAATTTTAGAAGCAATTAAAACCACCTTCTACGATAGCAAGTCTTTTTTTGACCCTGATATTAGCCGACATAATTTTTTATTCCAGCAGAAAATTAAGGGGAAGACTTACCAAGATCATCTTAGTGCCACTGAAATGCAAATTATCTCTTTGATGGCAGATGGTTCTTCTAATAAGCTGATTGCCGAGCGGTTATTTATTACTGAAAGTACCGTTAAAGGCCATATTAACAAGATTTTTGCTAAGTTAGATGTCAAGGATCGCGTCAATGCTCTGATTGAAGCTAGTAAACTTGGATACATCGAACAAGATTACCTGAAAGTAGGTTAGCTACTTATACCAATTCGCAATTCGCAATTCGCTTTTTCGCCCATTCGCA
>NZ_WBKM01000374.1 GCF_015714725.1 Nostoc sp. WHI | reverse complement strand
TCGGGGCAAAGTCTACTTAGTAGGTGCTGGGCCTGGAGATGTGGCATACCTGACAGTAAAAGCTTACAATCTCTTAGCTGCTGCTCAGGTGTTAGTCTACGATGCTTTAGTAGATGCTCAATTATTGCAGTGTGTACCACCTGATTGCTTGAAGTTGGATGTCGGTAAACGCGGTGGTAAACCCAGCACAAACCAAGCTGAGATTAATAAGTTACTGGTAAATTACTGTCAGCAAGGAAAACAAGTTGTACGGCTCAAATCAGGCGATCCGTTAATTTTTGGACGTTGCACTTCCGAAATTGAAGCCTTAAAAGCATCTGGTTGTGATTTTGAACTAGTACCAGGAATTTCTTCAGCCCTTGCAGCCCCTTTGCTGGCAGGAATTCCCCTAACAGATCCAGTTTTAAGTCGTTGTTTTGCAGTGTTTACAGCTCACGAACCAGAGGTTTTAGACTGGGAGGCAGTATCACGCTTAGAAACATTAGTAATTTTGATGGGAGGGCAACATCTGCCAGAGATTGTACATCAGCTGGTGCGGCACGGGCGATCGCACTTAACACCCATTGCCATCATCCGTTGGGCAGGAACTCCTCATCAACAAATTTGGACAGCGCAACTGGGCAATATTTTGGAACAAACCACCGGATTATCCCTCTCGCCAGCAGTAATTGTTATTGGCGAAGTTGTTGGGCTACGCAAGTACTTGCAACCTGAGAAAATAGATTATCAGGATTTAACTACAGTCAAAACTCCTAGCCCCCCAGCTATGTCAACTAATCGCCCCCCATTTGCCCAACCCCTCACTAGCAAAACAATCTTAGTAACGCGTTCAGTCGGACAGTCGAGCCAATTTAGCGATCGCCTCATCGCATTAGGGGCGACAGTCATTGAAATGCCCACCTTAGAAATCGGCCCGCCTTCTAATTGGCAAGATTTAGATAATGCGATCGCTAATTTATCTAACTTCGACTGGTTAATTCTCACTTCTACCAACGGCATAGACTACTTTTTTGAAAGGTTAATTGCCCAAGGTAAAGATACCCGCGCTTTGGCTGGCATCAAAATTGCCGTTGTTGGTGAGAAAACAGCCCAAAGTCTCAAACAACACTCTCTTCAACCAGATTTTATTCCCCCTAACTTTGTTGCCGATTCTTTAGTAGAAAATTTTCCAGAGGAACTGCATGGAAAAAAGGTTTTATTTCCCAGAGTTGAAAGCGGTGGAAGAGAATTTTTGGTTAAGGAATTAACTGCCAAGGGAGCAAAGGTAATTGAAGTTGCAGCGTATCAATCTTGTTGTCCTAATAGTATTCCACCTGCGGCAGAGTTAGCTCTCCAAAACCGCAAAGTAAATGTAATTACCTTTGCCAGTTCTAAAACTGTGCAATTTTTCTGTCAACTTACTGACAACATATTTTCTGACAACTCTGATGCTAGTCAATTTTTAGAAAGTGTTTGTATTGCATCTATCGGCCCCCAAACCTCTAAAACTTGTCATTCTTTATTCGGGCGTGTGGATGTAGAAGCCCAAGAGTATACCTTAGATGGTTTAACCCAAGCACTAATAAGATGGGCAACTAATTCTTAAATTAGAGAGATAAGCAATGCCCCATGCCCCATGCCCTATAATAACAAATGACAAAACGCATAATCGGCTTAACCGGAAATATTGCCACAGGCAAAACCACCGTTACCAATTATTTAGCTAGTGCTTATAATCTGCCAATTTTGGATGCAGATATTTATGCTAGAGAAGCAGTATCTTTAGGTTCGCCTATTCTTGGTGCGATCGCTCAACGTTACGGCGAGGAAATTTTACTACCAGATGCTAGCCTCAACCGCCAAAAGCTAGGCGAAATTATTTTTAATTGTCAAGATGAACGCAACTGGGTAGAGAATTTAATACATCCTTACGTGCGCGATCGCTTCCTTAAAGAAATTGCCCAATCTTCCTCACAAACACTGGTGTTAGTAGTCCCTTTATTATTTGAAGCTGGGATGACTGACTTGGTTACAGAAATCTGGTTAGTAAGTTGTTCCCAAGAGCAACAACTGCAAAGATTGATACAACGAAATAATTTAAATAGAGAACAGGCACAAGCTCGGATCAATAGCCAATTATCTATTAAAGAAAAAGTGGCTCATGCAAATGTTGTTTTAGAGAACTTTTCCACCCTAGAAGTATTACTCAAACAGATAGATGTAGCCCTAATACCGATGATTAACGACATTCTTAAGACATAAAATATTTATAAATGAATATTATCTAGTTAAGTAAAAAATACTCATACCTGACCCCATCTTATTCAATAATTCGGTGATCTTACAGTTGAATCTGCGGTTGATAGTACTGTAAATTTAATTAGCTAGTAAAAAAATAGCTCATATCACTTCTGTTATTTGACTGGATGCTCAAAAGTGAAACGAATAAAAATCACTAGGATGATCAACAAGGAATTTTTACTTGATATATACAGCATCATTATTGGTCTTAAAGGTTGTTTAACAAAAGATACAACTTGGTAGTAATTAAACATTAGTAACTCAGAACTAAGACTTTAAAAAAACTTGATTTTGAATTATTAGTTTTATTCTTTAATTGTTTTTAAGTGCCTTTTCAAGGAACTGGTTATAATTTCTTCTTTGTTACTCAGTTGATTTCTGACTATATTGTCCACCTGTTTGATTCTCGATTGGTGATTGAAAGGAATTAAGATTAATTTAGAGTCCAAAACTCTTTGTTATGTGTCTCTCCTTCAAGAGAACTCACTTATGTCTTTAATAAGAACAGGTATGAATTTAAGTTTTAGTTTTTTAAATAAGTTAGTTCTGCCTAGCTCTCCAGCAAACCAATTAAAACAGAAGAATAAAATACACGATTACAGCCAACAAGTTTGGGGAAGCGACTATGTATTTGAGCGGCTAAATGGAGGAATCTTAGGGTATATGACTGGAGTAGGGAAAGGCATCAAACCCAGCGATCGGATTATTTTACGACAAGGGCATGAATCTTATCAATATCAAGTTGAGGAAATTGATTACTACTCCGATCCGTCTGATATGTGGATAGCTTTACTCAAGCAATTACTGGTTGACTAAATATTAAAGCCAACCAGTTACTTCAATTTTATATGTGAAGGTTCTCCTTCTCTTATTACAAAAGAAGAGAAGAGAATGTATTTATTTTAAATTGACCAAAAAATGAGCTATTAAAGTATTTCTTTCGTAGGATAACAGGTAAAGATGCAAGAGATTTGGATTATCTTTATCAAGGTGCATCACTGAACCATCAACCGCTAAACGATGATGATCTATCCACCGCCCTTGTGAATCTAGTAAAAAACTGAAGTAGGGGCTGATATCTGGATGATTCTTCGTTAATTCTTCGTAGCTTTGATAAAAAGGAGGTATGCCAATTCCCATTGGCATATATAAGCCTTTAGAATACTCTTCTACAGGCAATTGAGGAAGCGTTTTAAGATTAATACCACTAATGAATAATCTATTTTGTTCACTATTCTTAGTATCTGTGAATACTAACTCAATCTCCTGTAAATTTTGTTCAACGTCAATCGGTTTAACATTCCTCAAAATGGCTTTGTTAAATTTGCCTATCCGCCAGTATTCATTTCCCCAAGGCTTATTTTGATCGTAAAATCCTGGTGGTCGAAAACTTGCAAATTTAATTTCATTTTTAGCATCATAAAAATCTCTCCATTTTGTGATATTTGTAACTAGTGTAGTTCTAACTTTCCTACCTTGCTCTCCAGACACAATTATCCTTTCATCAAGCGGAAACTGAGTAGCAACTTCTTTTTCATCAATTACGTTTCTTAGCAGATTAGTCTTTACTATTGTGCCACTTGGATCTTGCCAGTGTTCTAATCTCCACCAATGCCGCCAATAAGAAATATTATTAATATTTTCAAAAATGTTTTTGTAATGTCCCATCGGGAAAGTAAACCAACTTTGGTAATAAAGGGATTTATTACCGTCCTCTTTAGTGAAAAGTAAAATTTCCCAAAATCCTGCATTTAAGCAATTGTTGGCTAAGGCTACCTCTACGAGGTTTTGTTTTTCAAACCCATCTCCTCCGACAATTTCTATATTTTTGGAATTAGCAGGAAAACTAATCTGTTGTCTGTTCCACTCGCGGTCTGTAAAAGCGATTACTTCTAAACCCTTGTCTTTTTTTGCCCATTCCGGCGCTTTAGGGACTAATAGCTCTAAATTAACATTTTTTATAACTATCTGTGCTGTTTTTTTGTCTGTTGGCTCAAGCACAAAATCAAAATGTTTATCATCTATTTTAATAAGTGTTAATTTTCTGTGAGAATATCTCTGAAAGTTTTTGCCTAAAGGCGCGGGATTTGCTGGATAATCGACATTAGATAATTCTTGTAGTTCTACATTCATCTTATTATCAAATCTATATCTCGATTTAAACCAAAAACCACCAAGTCCTAGCAAACCAAGACATAGGATAAGGGTGCTAAATAAAATCTGTTTCTTTGTAACTCTGAAACTAGGTTTGACAAATAAAGAAAAGCCTGCATTTTTTTCATTTACAGAAGTATTATTCATTGGATAAATTCCTTTATATAAGAATGCTGTTTATAGAATACTCATCTGTGAAACTGATTCCTTATCTGTGGTGGCAAAGTCCACATTACTAACAATTGAAAATTCAAACAATATCAGACGGTAATTTAACCTCCGAAGTTGCAAGCGGAGGTTTCCGACGCTCTCTACGAGACGCTACGCTATCCGCTCAGAACTTTCCAAGACGAATTTTGAATTGGTTAAGTTTCTCCACCAACCACTACATCTCGAATTCGTAGACTCGGGCCACCACAACCCACTGATAAGCCGTTTTGCCCCCCCTTACCACAACCACCGGATTCATCCCAGTAGAAATCATTACCAATTGCCTCAATATCCGCTAAAGTTTGGAATACATTTCCCGAAAGCGTCACATCCCGCACCGGTTCAGCAATTTTGCCGTTTCTAATCATCCACGCTTCCCCGGCACTAAAGGTGAACATTTCCCCATTCGTCATGCCACCCAGCCAATTACGGGCATAAACTCCTTCTTTGATATCAGTTAATAAGTCTTCGACTGGCGTTTTGCCCCGTTCAATCCAGGTATTTGTCATCCGCACAATGGGCGTAAAGTGATAGTTGAGACAACGGGCGTTACCAGTAGGTGCTTCCTCTAATTTGCCAGCAGTTTCACGAGAATGTAAACGTCCAACTAAAACTCCATCTTTAATTAGTTGAGTAGTAGTAGCAGGCGTGCCTTCATCGTCATAAAAATAACTACCGCGATGTCCCTCTGGGGCAGCACCATCAAAAATTTGCAGTTCTTCTGAACCAAATCGTCGTCCAAGGGTCATGACTTCCAGCAGATCAGGGTTTTCGTAAGCCATATCGGCCTCAGAAAGATGTCCGAAGGCTTCGTGAACAAACAAACCTGTAAGAATTGGGTCAATGACTACCGTGTAAGTATTACCTTTGGCCGATGGCAGAGATAAAGCTGCGATCGCTCTTTGGGCAGCACTTTTGACTTGTTTATCAAGATCAGTTAAATCTTCGTAGGCTTTGCGAGAGCCAGTAGTTTCCCGTCCAGTTTGTACCGTTTCGCCGTTTCTGGCGGTGGCGGCAAAGCGCATTTCCATATCCACCCAAGATTGCTCGATTAGAGTCCCTTCTGAGGTAGCGATGATCACTTTTTGGGCGCTGTCTCCATAGCGCACCGAGGTAGTAGTAATCCGGTGATCAACACTTTTGAGCAATTCAGTATAGCGATCGCACAACTGTTTTTTCTTCCAGAGTGGGATCTTTCGAGGATCAGTGCCTTCTAAGGGTAGTTTGCATACTGCTTGCACTGGATCAATGGGTGCAAGTAAAGTTTCTTCATCACCAACCATCCGCGCAGCAGCGATCGCTTCTTCTATCCGCTCCTTAATTGTCGAAAGCTGGTTAAAGCAGCTCAACCCCCATCCACCTTTATAACAGGCGCGAATATGTCCACCAATCGAGATGCCTTCACTAAGGGTTTCTACCTTGTCGCCACGCAACAAGATATCAGTCCCTTCTGCTTCTTCAAGGCGAATCATCAGATAATCTACACGCTCACAGTTGCGGGCGATCAAGTCAGAAAGCAAATTTTGGGCATCAGCAAGTGTAGTCGGCATTTCCAAGTAAGTAATAATCATGACGGACTGCATTTATTTTGCAATTATTTCAGGAATTTCTGCTATTCAATGTCGGAATTTACCTATGAATCCCTGATTTAGAAGATGTTTGAGAAGACCACAGGCGATCGCTGACTCTTAGTACTTTCAACTTACTGTGGGTAAGAACTGAATAATGTGCTAAGATGATCATGTGAGAATGAAATTCGGTTACAGCGTTTGTTTTTAGTATTGACAGGCTTTTCCCTTTTGGTCTTAACAAGCTTGTCTCCGAAATCTAAATCTCTACAAACCTATGATTTTGGAGATAATGCATGTCAATTTATGTAGGTAATCTATCCTACGAGGTCACACAAGAAGACCTTACTTCGGTTTTTGCTGAACATGGTTCTGTAAAGCGCGTTCAGTTACCTACTGACCGTGAAACAGGACGTCCACGCGGTTTTGCTTTTGTAGAAATGGGTACAGAAGCGGAAGAAACAGCCGCCATTGAAGCTCTTGATGGTGCTGAGTGGATGGGACGCGATCTCAAAGTGAATAAAGCGAAACCGAAAGAAGATAGAGGTGGTTCCTTTGGCGGTGGACGAAATAACAGTGGTGGTGGTGGTGGATACTCTAGAGGCCGCTACTAAGTTCTAACACTAAAAAATTAAGTTTTAAGGTCTTAAGGGCAGATAATGAGTCTGCCCTTTTTGCGCTACGGTCTACTGGATAGCTTAAAATTGCCCAGTACCAATTAAGTAGGAGATTAAAATGACCCAAGTATTTGTGGGCGAAAATGAAGGAATTGAGTCAGCCTTACGTCGATTTAAGAGGGAAGTTTCCAAAGCAGGTATTTTTCCAGACATGAGAAAGCATCGTCACTTTGAAACGCCCCTGGAAAAACACAAGCGCAAAGAAGTTGCTAGGCACAAACAACGTAAGAGAAGTTTTCGTCGCGATTGAGAACAAGCGATACCTATGGTTAGCTACGCTTCTCTGATAGAGCTAGTTTTCAAGTCAAAATTAGTTCAAATATTTTACTGCCTTGAAAGGCTTGGTACAAGTAGGTTTCAGCCGAGTTTACAAATCAGATATTAAGTTGCCTTTTAACGAAAACCCAAAATTTCAGAAATCGCCGCTACAATATCCAGATAAAAGTTGCCTTTGACTGCCCTAAATAATTCAAATTTGGAGTCAGGGGCACCGAAAAAGGGTCTGAGAAACCATCCTAACTGCATACCAACAAAGGCATAAAGCAACAACCAGGATCTTAAAATAGTGGTGCGGGTTTTTTTCCCAACTTCATCTTGTTGAGAAAGTAACTGCATTCCCTCATAAAGAAATTTTACGCCAAAGATGCCTGTGATGCCAAAAATTAAGACATTCAACAGTTTAAAAAATTGATAAGAGTCGGGTGTAGTAATTAGAAAAAATAGCGTAACTGGTGCCAAGCTGAATAAAAGTACACTAATTACCGATACAGATGTAAGCAACACAACAAAATGTTGTTGAATACTGCTGCGGGAACCAAACAAAACATTAAAAAAGAACAAAGTTGGGAAACAAATTATCAGTGTTAATAAATAAAATGCCGGAAGTTTGATAGCACCGGATAATGCTTGTGCCCAACTGTGGGCTGCACCGATAATCGCGCCATAGAGGGCAAAGAAAATGGAACTCGTTACGAACAGAGAACTGATTTTATTTTGTAATCTTATTCCATGACGAATTTCTTCTAAGAAAGACTGGCGATCGCGCAATAAATTAATCAAAACACCAAATTGTTGAATTCCGATATTTGGCTTTTTCAGCATAATTTTATATGTCGTATATTCTGTTTAATTACTAACTACTAATTAACGGATTCCCAAGAGATAGCTAATAGATTTAATGACGCTTAAATAGAAATTGCCTTCTCTTTCGCGGAACAGTTCAAAAACAGAGCCAGGTGTGCCAAAAAACGGTCTGAGAGTCCATCCTAACTGACTGCCTACGAAAGCGTAAAGAAATAGCCAAAATTGTAAAATCTTTTGGCGTGTCTTGCTACCTTCATTATCTTGTTCTAAAACTAAACTCGTGGCTTGATATAAAGACGAAACACCAATAAATCCAGTCAATGCAAAGACGAATACATTTAACAGAATTAAAAATTGGTAATTATTAGTGGTAATCAAGAAAAACAGCGTGATTGGTGCAAAGCTAAATAAAAGTACGCTTGTGATTGAAACCGCAGTCAAAACTAATGCTAAATGCTGTCCAAAAGTGCGTTTTGAACCAAAAATAATGTTAGCAAAGAACAACGTCGGGATACAAATCAAAAGTGTGATTAAATAAAGGGCTGGGAGTTTGATGGCGGAAGATAAAGCTTGCATCCAGCTATGATATGCACCAATGATTGCACCATAAGCAGCGAGGAATAAGGAACTGCAAACCAGCAGAGAAATGATTTTAGTTGGTAATCGTGTACCTTGACGAATTTCTTCTAGAAAACCTTGGCGATCGCGCAGAAAACCAACCAGTACTGCAAAGTATTTGATTCCTACAGATTTCCGTTCAATCATGTTATCCTCACACAGGTATTATTCAAATTTCATCTGAGTAATCACCGCCAGAACCATACTTCCAAGCATCAATCAAACGATGCCAGTAATATTGTTGTTCATTTGGTTGATTCTTAATCCATGTTTCTAGCATTGGACTCAACCAAAATAAGGCAGTATATACACCTAAATTACAGTAATGCACCATCCAATCTAACAAACTTCCTAAACCTACTTGCGGAATTATCTTGGCAACTAATACCGGATGAGAGAAACCAGTTTTTAACAGTGTTTGCGTTAGTGCCGAAAACTGTACTATATCCTGTAAAAACGGTTTTAGCACTGGTGTACCCAACTGTTGCATTTCCTGAAATACTGCCGAGAGTAGTTGGTTAATTTGATCTGGAGCAATTTTCTGATTTACACCAACACTCATCGCCCTTTGAAACAACCAAGTAACAGTCAAACTTGGCTGATAGGGTTGCAGCAGTGCGAGGGCTTTTGGAGATGATTGTTCTGTTTCCAGCGCTTCGTAAATGCCATAAGTTAAACGCTTCAAATGACGCACCATTGCGCCAAAACCACCAAAACTTAAGGGAGATTGACTACCACTGCTATCACCTGCTGGTAGAATGCGATTCCAAGGGGTTTTTAGCGGACTTTGGCGATAGGTGGGAAAGAAACCAAATAGCGATCGCTGAAATTTTAGCTGGCTCAATTCCACTCCCTGATATTCTGGTAAGAGACGCAGATATTCATCAAATAGAGCTTCTAAACTCAAGCGTTGGGGATGTGCATCCATGTAGGTAAACAAGTAAGTGGTTCTGCCATCCCTGGCTGGGAACGCTTCCCAGAAGTACTGACATTGATTCTGCAAAGATGTAAATGATAACAACAAGTCGCCTGAGTTATTTTCCGCAAAACCTTGGGCGCAACTTCCGACAACCAAGCACAGCGCGTCTGGTTTTTTGCCTTGGCGTGCTTGTTGGCTGATGGGTGAAAGATGTCCCATCGCGTCGATTAATAACCGAGTTTTGAATTGGTTATTTACCATCACCCCATCTGCATGAACCACCGCTTCAGTAAAGGGTGTGTTTTCTAACAACTTTCCCCCAGTGGCGAGAAATCGGGTTTTTAAGGTAGCCAGTAGATAAACTGGATCTACGCCGATATTCAAAACATCTTCTACCCAAACTTCTGTACCGCCAGCAAAACTAACTCGCGCCGGGTTATATTGAGTTGCGATCGCACTTGCTAATTCCTCCTCTGTTAGCAAATTCAATTCCACAAATACATCTAATTCTTTGCGAGAAATATTCCACTCTTGTTCCCTCCCCCGCAAAATTCCCCGTTCCATCAACGCCACCCGTAGCCCCTTCACCGCCAAGGCGCAACCAATTAAAATGCCCAAGGTGCCACCGCAGATAATTACATCGAAGTCTACGACACCTAAAGGCTGTTGACTTTCTTTAACTAACGTTGGGATAGGTGTGGAGTTTTCGCGCAGAGATGTGAGAATGCGATCGCTTTGACGCAACCCTCCTAAAACATCGCCCGGTAATTGGGAAAGAATTTCTTCAGTTAAAGACATTTTGGAAAAACTCAACTCTACATTCCAAAACTACCTGAGAATGAAGAAAGTAGATATGATCATGACTAGATAATTCGTAATTGGGACAAGACTTACGCAAAAGAGATCCCCCCTAACCGCCCTTAAAAAGGGGGGAACTAGAATCTTTTGCCCCCTTTTTAAGGGGGTTGGGGGATCTCTTCTGCGTAATAGCTTATGGAACTCTTAATTACGAATTACGAATTACAAATTACGAATTACAAAAGTATGTTCACTACAAAACCTGTAGAACCTCTGTATACTTTTGAAGAATATCTCACCTACGATGACGGAACTAACAAGCGCTATGAACTTGAGGATGGGGTACTGCTAGAAATGCCTCCAGCCTCAGATTTGCATGAAGCTATCATTACTTTCTTGTTGATCCGCTTTTATCTGGAAATCCAACGACTAGGGTTAGATTGGTAGGTTCGCCCTAGCGGTACTGGCGTTCGCACCTCCGTCAAAAAATCCCGCCTTCCTGACTTAATTGTGATGACTGAAGAACAGCGACAATCTATTCAGGGTAAATCGGCTGTACTTGAGTTACCTCCACTGTTGGCAATAGAAGTGGTTAGCGCTGAGTCTGTGAAGCGAGATTATCAAAGGAAACCACTTGAGTATGCAGCCTTTTCTATCCCTGAATACTGGATTGTTGATCCTCTTGAGGCAAAGGTGACAGTCTGTTTGTTGGATGAAGGACATTATAACCAAACAGTATTTACAGGAAACCAGCAAATTTTTTCTCTGACTTTTCCTGAGTTAAAACTGACAGCGCAGCAGGTATTAACGGCTTAGGAATTTTTTATCGAATTTATCTTAAGTTAAAACCCTTTTCAAACCTCGTTTACAGCCTCTGGCTGGAAATGCTGCTCATTGCGGCTCTGCCGCGAGTAAGGGAGGCGGAGCCTTAATGAGGGGCATTCCCAGTCGGAGACTGGGAACGAGGTACGAGGTATCGATTATCCCAAACCGAATAATTTAGAAATCGCAGGGAATAGTTTATTAGTCGATTCAACAAGCGTTGCGATCGCAGGTAAACCAGAAAATAGCCCTTTCAACATGATGATTGCATTTTTTGCAGTCTTTTGCTTAGTGGATTCTTGAGGATTTTTACCTGCTTCTGCTAAAGCTTCTACCTGTAACAATGCATCAGCTTTGTCTGTTTCCGGCAAATCTGAGGACTGGGAAATTACCTCGTGCAACTGCGTCAACAATTCTTTAATGCCGGGTTTATCGGCATCGGTTGCATCAGGTAACTGATTGAGGGCAATATTCACATTACCACTGATAGTTCCCAGGTTAGCAACAGAACCACCGCCAGCGATACCGCTAACATTACTGCTACCTTGAATATTGATGCCACTGATATCTGACATGATGGTATTTCCTTGTGTATAAGATTTAGGCTGCCCAAGTGCAGTTGTTACCATATTCTCTAAATTACGAATGCGATCGCTTCTTTCTACCAGCAATAATTGCTGACTCTGCGATAAAGCTTTGAGTTGATTATAATCATCAAAATATTCTGCACTCAGTTGAGATTTATTGCTACCTGCTGCGGTTTTGGCTCTGAGTAAGAATTTATCATTGCCGCGTTTCTCCATTGCCACAATTTCTAACTCAGCTTCGGGATGATTTTCAGCGAGGTTTTTGAGGGCGATCGCGATCGCACGAGGGTCAACGTCTTGATTATGGTAAAGGTCGAGGGTGTCAAAAATTGGTTTGATAAAGTCGGCAAAATCCCCATCTGCAAATACCTCTCGTTTATTATCAGGTTTGCGGAGAGTGTCGGGATCTTCTTTTGTGGATAAGCGCATGAAGACATACTCGCATCTCACGCCATGCAATTTAGTTGTATTTGTAATGCCCCAATCTTCAATGTACGCACCTGTGAGAGTTGCACCTGTTAAATCAGTGCCGTCTAGTTGCGTCTGCTTTAGCTTTGCTCTTGATAAATTGGCATCTTGTAAATTAGCTTCACTGAGATCAGCGCCGATAAAGCTGGTATCAGCTAGGTTTACTGCTTTTAAGTTGATACCTCGCAGGTCTTGACGGTCAAAGTTATTGTCCTGTCCCTGTCCTGTAACCAGCAGTTGACGTACTTGTGAGTATTGAAGATAAGTTAAACCAGGACGAATACGGTCAAGCATTTTAGCTTGATGCCAACGGCTACAGATAAGGATAGTGTTTCGGAAATCTGTATTTTTGAGTCTAGCTTGGGTGAAATTAGCATTGGTTAAGTTAGCGCCACGAAAACTTGTACCTCCTGTTGCAGCAAAGGCGATCGCAATATTACGAATGAAAAAGTGTTTTTGATCTCCTTTCATGGCTCGCCAGCCGATGTAGATACTAAATAACGTTCCGGCTACGGCTACGGCTACGGCTCCGGCTCCAGCTACGGCTACGGCTACGGCTACGGCTCCGGCTACGGCTCCGGCTCCGGCGAAGGCTATCGCGAAGGCTACGGCGAAGGCTACGGCGAAGGCTACGGCTCCGGCTCCGGCGAAGGCGAAGGCTCCGGCTACGGCGAAGGCTCCGGCGAAGGCTACGGCTCCGGCTCCGGCGAAGGTTACGGCTACGGCTCCGGCTACGGCGAAGGCGAAGGCTCCGGCGAAGGCTCCGGCGAAGGCTACGGCGAAGGCTACGGCTCCGGCTACGGCTCCGGCTACGGCGAAGGCTACGGCGAAGACTACGGCTACGGCTCCTAAACCAGCTGTTATTCCTTGGCGAATTGTGATGAAGAAAAAGGCAATTAATACGATTAGGCAAGTCCAGCCGCCAATTTGATTCTCTAAGCTGGAAGTATCAAATATTAACGACACTAAATAACCATTCAAAGCCCATAAAAATCCTGACATTGCCGACAATAGCCACGAGACAAGGACTAAGAAAATTGTCCAACGGCGTTGCAGTCCAGCTTTGGCATAACTGAAGTTAGCACCTGTTAAATTAGCGTTGGTGAAGTTTGCCCCTCGGATGTCGGCATAGCTAAAGTTTGCACCCGCAAGGTCTTGTCTACCTTTGAAGTTGCGTCCTCGGAGATTTTGACGGGAAAAGTCTAAAGCCATATTGCACTTTACGGAGGTGAGCAAATTTTACTACACGCTCACCCCTGTAAATTCAGCTGACTTTTCACGGTATCTGGAAAACCTCTCTCTAAATCTCTCTTCTAAAAGGAGAGAGACTTTGAATTTTCCCCCTTCCCGCGTCGGGAAGGGGGTTAGGGGGTTAGGTTTTTCGTGGGCTTTTCCACATAACGTGAAAAGTCAGGTAAATTCAGGAAATGTTCGCATGGCAATCTCCAAGAGTTGCGATCGCAAGGTTTTGAGATTGCCACGCGACCCTCGCAATGACAAGCATTTAAACGGACATGATATAAAGTCCTACATTAGACAGATAAAATCGGGGAGTCTACGCCTCATTCTCGCTCCCCAAGCCCCTGTACATAATCAACGCAGAAACTACTAATATAAAATACTACTAAAATATTTTATTTTACACGCACTATACCCGATAATTTTTGTCGGGTATGTTTGACTGGTATTTTTCCTCGTGTTACTATCAAACGACAGTTGACGGACAAACAGGGAAAGCTAGTTTATGACTCAGGCAATCAAAACCCAAACACCAACCAGCACTGCCTACTTTCAAGCCTTGAAATGTAAGGAATGTGGTGCTGAATATGAACTCAAAGCCAAGAATGTTTGTGAGTTATGTTTTGGACCATTAGAAGTAAAGTTTGACTACAGCGCCCTACGTCAGACCGTCACTCGTGAAACAATTCAAGCTGGCCCCAATTCAATTTGGCGCTACCGTCCCTTTTTGCCTGTTGCAACTGACAATGTTATAGATGTGGGAACTGGTATGACTCCCTTGGTTCGTTCCCACCGTCTTGCCCGTCGCCTGGGTTTAAATAAGCTTTATATAAAAAATGATGCCGTTAATATGCCCACTCTTAGCTTTAAGGATCGGGTCGTGTCAGTCGCCCTTTCCAGGGCACGGGAGTTGGGTTTTACTACTGTTTCTTGCGCTAGCACCGGTAACTTGGCAAATTCTACAGCTGCGATCGCAGCTCATGCCGGTTTAGACTGCTGTGTATTCATCCCCGCAGATTTAGAAGCAGGTAAAATTATCGGTAGCCTAATCTACAGTCCCACCCTGATGGCTGTCAAGGGCAACTACGACCAAGTAAATCGTCTCTGTTCGGAAGTTGCTAATACATACGGATGGGGTTTTGTCAATATTAATTTGCGTCCTTACTACTCCGAAGGTTCTAAGACACTAGGCTTTGAAGTTGCAGAACAACTAGGTTGGGAGCTACCTGACCATATCGTTGCTCCTTTGGCATCTGGTTCCCTCTTTACAAAAATTTATAAAGGGTTCAAAGAATTTGTCGAAGTTGGTTTAGTAGAAGGCAAGAATGTCCGTTTTAGCGGCGCTCAAGCTGAAGGTTGTTCACCCATCGCCCAAGCATTTAAAGAAGGGCGCGACTTTATTAAGCCAGTGAAACCGAATACAATTGCTAAATCCATTGCGATCGGCAACCCAGCAGACGGCATTTATGCGGTGGATGTAGCTAAGAAGACTGGCGGTAACATTGAATCAGTCAATGATGCAGAAATTATTGATGGCATCAAGCTGCTGGCAGAAACCGAAGGTATCTTCACAGAAACGGCTGGTGGTACAACAGTTGCAGTACTGAAAAAATTAGTAGAAGCTGGCAAGATTGATCCAGATGAAACTACCGTAGTTTACATCACTGGTAATGGTCTGAAAACCCAAGAAGCAATTCAAGGTTACGTTGGCGAACCCTTGACTATTGATGCTAAACTCGATAGTTTTGAACGGGCTCTAGAGCGATCGCGTACTCTAGATCGCTTGGAATGGCAACAAGTCCTCGTTTAGTTATGAATTATGAGTTATGAGTTTTTTATTCATAACTCCTAACTCCTCACTCCTAACTCCTCACTCTTCATTTTTTACTTCTATGGCTGTAAAAGTTTTAATTCCTACTGCTCTTCAAAATTTGACCAATAACCAAGCTACTCTAGAATCCAATGGCAGCACCATTGCTGAATTATTGGACTCCTTAGAAGAAAGCTTTCCTGGGATTAAATCGCGGTTGTGCGATGAAAAGGGAGAGCTACGTCGGTTTCTAAATTTTTATGTTGATAGCGAAGATATCCGCTATTTGGATGGCATAAATACAGCCCTACAAGATGGCAATGAAGTCAGTATTGTCCCTGCTGTCGCTGGTGGTTAATACAGAGAACATCAAATAAAGCAGAAGCCGCACTAGACAAACCTTCGAGAGATTGCCTCGTTGCCTCGTTCCCAGTCTCAGACTGGGAATGCCATCAAGAGGCTCCGCCTCCTTTACTCGCAGCAGAGACGATGCAGCCAGCATTTGCTTCTTAGATCCTGGAAACGAGATTTTCTCCCGTATTTTGGCTGAAGTTGACCATCAATACAGTTCACATAAGCCCAAAGCCTTCATATAGAAACGTGATTTATCACGTCTTCAAAGACCGACTACATACACCAATAACTCTTAATTGAACCGTATTGGATTATTTATGCCGTCTTTTATTTGAGTGATATCATGTTCGACTTAAGACTTATGTCATTGCGAGCGGAGCGTGGCAATCCCAAAACTTTGCGATTGCTTCATTCCACTTCTCTACGAGACGCAAGCGCGTAGCTTGCTTCTCCGTAGGAGTACGTTGCATTCGCAATGACATATCGTAAGTGATTTGCCGAACTTGATATGAAAGCAAAATTAAAAAAGAAAAGTACTCCGCAGAATACCGATGGTAACTGAGTCGCTATCTGGTGTGTGACCAGGTTCCAAGATATGAATGATGCCAGGTGTAATGCTGATGTTATCTGTTAGCTGAAAACGATAAAATGCCTCAATTTGAGTAGTCGTTCCTGGCTGTCCACCTGCACGTCCTAAACCTGTATTGACAAAATCAGGGACATTATTCCCTACAGGTAGATCGCTACTGGTGATTTTAGGAGGTTGACCGACATAAATTCCGCCCAAATTTCCTCTAGCAAATAAATCAGGGAAATTCAGAAACACCATATAATTAGTCGTTTCTACATTTCCCGATCGCCCCGGAATATAAGATCTAGTATAACCACCCCACGCACCTGCGCTAATCCGGGGTGAAATTTGCCAAGTTACAGTCGCACCTACAGCGTTGGTTTGCAGAGGTGCTGATTGTCCAGTACTGGTATTAACGGCAGTTAAGCATTCATCGCCAACAAAAGTTAATAAACAACCATCTGAAGAATAATTGTTAACGTAATATAAACTGAAATCTAAAGTATCAGCCGGTGTCAGCAATAATTGCACGCCTGTAGTGGTGGTTCCATCAAATAAACCGCTACGTTGGCCAGGATTTCCTGGTTGATAACTGGTATAAATTGCTTGCAAACTGGCGCGTTTAGCAAATTGCCAATCAATAGCTATACCACCGTGACCATATCCCATATTTAAAATTGGGTTTCTTTGGGCAAAATAAGATAGCGGCCCTGTTGCAGCACTTTCTACCCGATTGGGGCCTCGGAAAGCAGTTGGCATACTTACGCCTTCTGTTCCCACCATCACTGCTAAATTATCTGTTACCAGCCAATGAAAATTAAGGTCACTTACAATCAAGCTATCTGTAGCAAATTCGTAGCCAAGTAAAACATCATTCCGAGAAACACTATTAGTAAATCTCGGCGTAGTAGTACCTTTACCATCTAAAAGACCCGTAAATAAGTAACTACGGGGAGTGATTTGACTAGTTAAATATAGCTGCGCCAGAGACATAACATTAGTGTTTGTCCCTGCATCATCTGTATCTTTTTGCCCATCTCTAGGATTAACATCACCACGATTGTTAGTCCGTCCTTGAATACCAACTATCAGTAGTCCACCGAGTTTCGTTGTTGTTGAGAATTGGTTGGCTTCGATTTCGGCGGTTTTGGACTCTAAACTATCAACACGACCCCGCAAAGTAGCTAATTCAGGGGCAAATTCTGACTGTAATTTTTGTAATATTGCTAAATCTTCGCGGGTGAGTAAATCGCTGGTGGCTGTAGTGATTAACTCGTTAACTCTATCTAAACAAGCATTCACACCGGCGGCAAATTCATAGCGAGTTAATGCACGATTACCACGATAGCTGCTATCTGGATAACCCGCTATACAACCATAGCGTTCTACCAAAGACTGCAATGCTTGGAATGCCCAGTCGTTGGGTTGTACGTCCTTGAGTTGAGAAACCGATGTAACTTGCGCCATCGGATCTTCTGGGGAAAGGAGGGGCGATGAAGATAAGGGAATAATATTATCGCTCTTAACTCCTGTCTCCTGAGTAGTTATTGTGTCTGTGTACTCTTGCGCTAGTGCTTTTTGTGCAACCCCGTTTACTCCCGCAATTAGTAACCATGCGAGCATCCAGATTTTGCGATGGCTGCGGCTAATAAGTTTACCTTTCAACTTTTTACACTCTGCTCACATACTTAAGCGAAGAGTGTATTCGTACTCATGTATTATTCACATGAGTAAATTTACTGATTTTATTTAAAATTTAGACTTAATGCTTCTGGGCAACTTTTGAAAGGACGAGTATAACAGGGTATTAAGTACTGGAACTTTTTAGAGGCAAAGGGAGAAGAACCAGTACCCAATGCCCAATTCCAAAAAGACTCACCGAATTGATTGAAAACTAATATGGCAAATCGCTCACGCAAGTTGACGCCAAAAGCTTCTAAAGTAAATAAACCTCATACAGGTGCGATGAAACGTGTCGCCAAAAAACCCCAGAAAAAGCAGCAACGGGGAAGTTGGTTATCGTCAACGTTAGCAATCGCAATTCTCTTAAGTAGTGCTAGTCTAATTATGGCTTTTGCCTGGATTAGCGTTCTCTTCATCTTCAATCCAGATCAGGTCAGCTGGCTAAATAAAATTTTACCTGCATGGGCACAAATCCCCCTGGGTAATCACGAACGCCCTCAAAGCCTCAAACAAATTCAACTCGATTTGAGTAAAAAAAAGCAAATAATCGGGAAATCTCTGCCTTTGCATCAGGATGCGGAAAACTCATTTTTATTGCCAGTTTTTCAGCAACGTGCTAATTGTCAATCTAATTGTGAAGAACTTGTTGAACTGAGGGTTTACCAACGCTCACAAGAGTTAGAGTTTAAATCTCGGTCAGAAAATTACTACTATTTAGCGACTCAATTACCTGTAACTGGCCCAGAAGAAGCCTTTGTAATTTCTCCCTTGCTTGATGGAAGATCAGAACCCCAAGATATCAGTATTTACCTACCTTTAACTGAAGTGCAACGCTTTGAAGACGGTACACCATCACCAGGGGTTTGGTTTAATTTGCGGGGTCAGCGCCAACAAGGAACTGGTGCGATCGCCTACGGTCACATCGTATACTACAATCCAGAACGCACCAATTTACTACAAATGTTGTCTTGGACTAGTCCGAACGGACAACTGCCCAAATGGCAGCAGGTAACTGGTAATAATACTAAAGAGTTAGTTGTCGATCAAACAGTGGGTTTAGAACCGTACTTACAGGTTTACCAAGTCAAGCCTCTCAAGTTATTCTTCAAACCAATTCAATTGGAGGTAGTTTCCCTCCAATTACCAGCCCTTAAGGATTCTGCGTATCAAAATGCTTTGTCAATTGCCCGTAGTGGGCTGTGGACACCAGCTTTTAAGTGGTTGAAGTTCATTCAAAAACAGCGCAAAAGAGTTTTGCCAGAAGCGGCGCAAGCACAAATGGATTTGATTCGCTTACACTCCCAACTTACCAAAATTCAAGCTGATAAAAATTGGGCAAGTCCTAGTCAACAAGCGCTGGCAGATTTAATTGATGGTCGCTGGGAAAAAGCCTTACAGGTGTTTGAAGCGTCACCACATCATAATGCCCAAGAAATTGTCACCCTACTCAAAGCTGATAAAAATCGGTTATGGAATCGCACAGCTGCGGCGTTGCGGGTAAACCCAAATCAACAAAAGGTGCAAGCTTGGGCAGCCCTAATTTTAGCAGTTCAGCGAGGAGAAGGATATGCTAATTCTTGGTTAAAGACGCAACCAAAAATTACAGAAGATAACCTTGCCTATATTCAAGGTTTGTTAAAAAGACTCAATGGTGGGGTTACAAAGTCGCGAATATCTTCTACTCACCCTAGTCAAATTGTCGGTACAGTCCAACCAATCACTCAAGTTAACAGTACGGAGTGGTTACAACCAAATTCCACAGCAGACCTGAAACTCATAGATAACCAAGTTTGGTACCAAGTGGAGGTGAGTGCATTTAATGACGGGAAACGCTGGCTAAATTCCCCCTTTGAGAATTTGAACCCACCCAAAACTTTCCCTGCTAAATTTTTCTGGGAAACTTTGGGAATCAGTTCTGACCCTGCAATCCAGATTGTAGTCTGGTTGCCAAACGGAGAACAGCAAATTACTACAGCCGCTATCAAAGCGGTGCAACTACAGGGGAAAATCTTCCGTCTATTAGTTGCTAGCCCAAAAATTTTGGAGAATCAAAACGATGTTTTTCAACGCAGACCTCTAGCCCTGACAAATGCTGCACTGGAATGGGTGCAACCATCTCCAATCACTCTCCAAGAACTGCATCAACAAAATCCCCAAGGGGTTAAGGTAATGCTATCGAGTGTGTGGCAATCTTTACAGCAATCCGGTGAGATTTTGCCTGGTGCTATTCCTAGCTTTGAGCAGATGCAGGAAAAGTTGGGTGATTGGCCTGTTCAAGTAATTGATTTAACAAATAATACTCAGCCAGAGATAATACTGACTATTTCAGCAGCAGCGATCGCATCCTTGAATCAGTCTACACCTGAAATTCAAGGGGAAAATACAAAGCTAACCCGTAACCGGACTATAATTTTGTCTGATAGTAATGAAGTGATTTACACGGATTTTAAAGGAAATTATCGTCAAAGACTGTCTGCGATCGCTAAACTTTCAGGCGTACAATCCTTAGCTTTATTAGTCGAAAATGCTGACAAATATAGTCTGAAGCGCTGGTCACAGAAAACTCAGCGCTTTGAATAGCAAGCCTGTTACTAAAGTTTACATTAGCGCGGGGAAAAGCGTAGGCGTAGCCCGTCGTAGACATCGCTATCTACAAAACTGACTTATTATTTTTGGCTAGTAGCGACCAAACGCTGCTGCTTCAGGTTTTCTAGCTGCTGCAACAGAGAATCCACCTCGGCTTGTAAATGTATAAGTTTAGCTTGCTGATCGTCTTGATAATAAGACTTAGTTAACTTACTGACCCAGTTGGTTTGGGACTCGCGATCGGAGACACTAGATAAATAAGTAGGCATCACTAATTAAATCCAAAACTTAACTCACACCACTAGAAATATTATAATAATCCTCTTTTAAGGTTTATTAAATAATTGTATATTTTCAATCAATTACTCTAATGGATTTCAGGTTCAATCATAAAAGACGGTGATTATAATGGCTGTGTTCCTAAGAAAATATTGCCCCAAATGTGCAAAGGTTTCCGTCCAATTGATGGTACTTAATTGCTAGACTGTCGATTATAGTCTGATTAATTATTACCACCGTCTTTAGAGAATTTACGCAATAAATTACATTTAGACTATATCAGGACTTACGCACTGAAAACTTGTTTATCCCTCAAAAAGTCGATCATTTTTCACTTTCTCAGCATTCCCAGGCTAATTCGTTAAACCGAAGGTCGCCGTGGCGGTTATGATAAACTGACATTCTAAATAAAATAAAAATGGCAAGTAAAACGCCCGCACTACAAAAAATAATATTCTTTTGGAATTAGCGGACTATTTGGGAACTGGCAAAGAAAAATTCATTTTTTTCCTCTTCCCCATCCTGCGCTTTCCTATGCCACCCTTTCTAAATATCCAATCCATACATTAATAAATTTTAAATCCCGTGACTTTGAGCCTGTCTGTCGCTAAATCTCATCGCCAACCCTGGCCTGGACTGATAGAAGCCTATCGTGAATACTTGCCTGTCAGCGAAAAAACACCGATTGTTACTTTGTTTGAGGGAAACACACCCCTAATACCAGTGCCAACGATCGCAGAACGCATTGGTAGACAAGTGCGTGTTTTTGTAAAATACGATGGTCTCAATCCCACCGGCAGCTTCAAAGACCGGGGGATGACTATGGCAATTTCCAAGGCCAAGGAAGCAGGGGCAAAAGCAGTAATTTGTGCCAGCACGGGCAACACCTCAGCCGCCGCCGCCGCCTATGCTAGGCGTGGGGGGATGAATGCCTTTGTGCTGATTCCCGACGGTTATGTGGCACTGGGCAAGTTAGCCCAAGCATTACTATACGGTGCAGAAGTATTGGCAATTAAAGGTAATTTTGACCAAGCGCTGGAAATTGTCCGCAAGATGGCCGAAACCTATCCCGTAACTTTGGTGAATTCAGTCAATCCCTACCGCCTGGAAGGGCAGAAAACAGCAGCCTTTGAAATTGTCGATGTGCTGGGTGATGCCCCAGACTGGGTGTGTATACCCGTGGGCAATGCCGGAAATATCACAGCATATTGGATGGGATTTTGTCAATATCATCAAGCCAGAAAGTGCGATCGCCTACCCAAGATGATGGGATTTCAAGCCGCAGGTGCAGCTCCTTTTGTACATGGTAAGCCAGTGGCGCATCCCGAAACTTTAGCGACAGCAATTCGCATTGGCAACCCTGCTAGTTGGGACTTAGCGATCGCAGCCCAAACCGCAAGTCAGGGAAATTTCCATGCTGTTACCGATGCCGAAATTCTTGATGCTTATCGACTTTTGGCAGCATCAGAAGGCATCTTCTGCGAACCTGCTAGCGCCGCTTCTGTAGCCGGCTTGTTGCAAGTAAAAGACCAAGTTCCCACAGGGGCAACCGTAGTTTGCGTCCTGACTGGTAATGGTCTAAAAGACCCAGATACAGCAATTAAACACAATCACAGTCGATTTAAACAGGGCATCGCGCCTGAGTTGGGAGCAGTAGCCGAAGCTATGGGATTTTAGGAGTTGGGCAATTCAATTTTGGATTTTGGATTTTAAATTTTGGATTAAATTTCAATCTAAAATCCCAAATCTAAAATCTAAAATTCTTACTCCCCTGCTCGCTCCCGTGTCAAGCTATCAATAGCATCACCCAAGGCAGTAGTAAGACTATTGCGGGTTTGGGCGTGATTGTCTTGCTCAGTTTTCAAAGCTTGTAAGAGGCGATCGCGTTCTTTAATCACGGCGATCAGTTTAGCTTGTAAATCCTCCACAGATTTGAGTTGTTCTATTTCTTGTTGGATCGCTGTTACTGGTGTCCCAGGAGCGAGTGTGTCTACCTCAAGACCCTGGAGTTTATGGAGTTCTGCCTTGAGAGATGCGATCGCCTGTTGCGACAACTGGGCATCTGTGCGGCGTTGTTCGGCTTCTGTGTTATAGAGCTGACGCCATTTTTGGCCACTTTCCCAAGCCACATCGCGATCGTGTTGCAGTCCCGCCATCTGCTCTTTAAGTGCCTGAATTTCTGTCAACCACTGTTGTGTAAAATCTTGATTCATAAATAATATAGTCATTAGTTATTAGTCAATGGTCAAGAGTTATTGTCCCCTACTCACCCCAATACGGTTCGTTAAGGTGCATAGGCACTTATTGATCCCCCTTAGTCCCCCTTAAAAAGGGGGAAATAGAGCCATTCTTAGTCCCCCCTTTTTAAGGGGGGTTGGGGGGATCAAGTCTTATACAAACTGTATTGCCACTCACCCCATCAGATTCTTGCGGTAAAAAGATAGATGCGATCGCTATCCAAAATTTGGCGCAGTAGTTGAAAAACCCAACCAGTTTTTACTTCAAATCATGCCAAAACCTCGCTTTTTCCGCTTTTTTCGGCATCTCAATTGGCGCACGCTTAAAAAAACTTTCGCCAGGACAATGGAAAGGCGACTTTTTGGACTGGCCTCGGAAATCGCTTTCAATGCCATACTATCGTTGTTTCCAGCGATTCTTGCCCTCCTTACAGCCATCGGCTTATTAGCAGAATCTTTACAAGCTACCTTTAAACAACTGGCGGTGCAACTAAGTCAAGTTTTACCTGAAGAAGCCTTGGTTTTGATTCGTGATTTTGCTACCACAGAAATTACCAACTCCAGAAACAGTAGTTTATTTTCTCTGAGCTTTGTATTAGCAATTTGGACTGCTTCTGGGGCTATAAGTACTGCTATGACCGCCTTCGACCAAATCCATCAAATTCCTCCAGAAAAGATGCGCCCCTTTTGGAAAGCCAAACTCATCTCTTTAGGATTAACAGTTGGTACAATCTTGCTTTTGGTGTTAGCTTCTTTCTTAGTATTTACCAGCGATTTACTGTTAGAAATGGTAGTACGCGAAAATGATTCTTTGGTCTTCTTGTCGCATCTTTGGCAGTTGTTGCGCTGGCCTTTAGCTTTAAGCATTGTTGCTGTCGCCTTTAGTTTTGTCTATCGCTATGGCCCAAGCCAGTGGAACCCAGGCACACCAATGATGCCTGGAGCAATTTTAGCAGCTGTTTTCTGGGCAATATTGTCTGCCCTATTTCGGCTTTATGTGGCGAATTTTGGCAATTATAATAAAGTATATGGTGCTGTAGGGGCTGTGATAGTTTTAATGCTTTGGCTGTCAATGAGTGCTGCTGTTCTGTTAATCGGCGATCAGTTGAACGTGACTGTCGGCGAAGATATGCGCTTCAAAGCACAGTCACAATCTAAAGAAAAATATTAATTCATAAATCCCTGAGAAAACTTTTGACAAATCTCAGTAGGGGAGTAACAATGTCTAACGATTCAATATAAATAAGCGATCGCCTTCATGCCTGATTCTCCTCCTCAATTTTCGATAATTCAACCAGATGCCAAAGCAACCACCTTAAAGCGTCTGCGTCAGTTAAGTCGGCTGCTGGATAATGTTATTACCATTCCTGGTACGCAGATTGGTTTTGGTCTAGATCCAATCTTAGGATTAATACCTATTGGTGGTGATTTTTTGGGAGTCATGTTTTCTAGCTACATCATCCTAGAAGCAGCGCGGCTAGGTGTATCTAGAGCCACTTTAGGCAAAATGGTTTTGAATGTGATCATTGATGGCTTGGTAGGGGCTGTCCCAGTTTTGGGAGACTTTTTTGATTTTGCCTGGAGAGCGAATACTAATAATATCAAGCTATTGGAAGAGTACTTAAAATTTCCTAGCCAGCAAAAGAGTCCAGACAGGTGGTTTATCTTTGCGGTTTTGGTCGGATTGTTGTTGATTTCCATTGTTTTAGTAGCATTACCCGTGATCCTAATTAGAATGCTATGGAACGCCTTAACAGGCGGTTAAAATAATCCGTAATTCGGTTTTTTAACGGGGATTTAGAAAGAGCCACAAAATTTGCAATGACGAAGCGGGGAACTTAAACCCCTATAATTAGTTAAATTATTTATTGATAACGGAATGAAAGATTGGTGGCAAGCCACTTTTCCTAAAGGTCGGCAAAGTCTAACTATTAGTGATGTTAAAGGGTATCCCGTACAAATTGCTTATGGCGAAAAAGGTACAGGTAAACCGCTAATTTTATTACATGGCGTAGGTAGTTGGAGCTACAATTGGCGCTACAGCATAGCACCATTATCTAAACATTTTCGTGTAATTTGTTTTGATGCCAAAGGTTATGGTTTTTCAGAAAAAGCATTGTATCGTCGAGAAGATAAAGGTCATCAAGTTATTGAGTTTCAAAGAATTATTCAGGCATTATGTGACGAACCCGCAGTGGTTGTGGCTGAATCTATGGGGGCATTAGTTGCCCTCGCCATTGCTCAAGAAAGCCCTCATTTAATCGGGCGGCTAGTAGTAGTGAATGCACCTATTTTTGCTGAACGTTTACCTCATTGGGCTATGTGGTTACTTGCTCAAATGCCATTAGAAATAATGCAAACAATTGATTCCTTGCGTTTGGCATATCTGTTTGCACCTGTATTTCGAGAAATTATGGCAACAGAAAGACGTAAGGTACTATTCGATCCGTCGATCCTGACACAGGAAGATGTCTATTGGATAACTTACCCGTTTATTGAACTGCCTGGTGCGATCGCAAAAGTCGCCGAAGAGTTACAAATAGCAGCGCGAGAAATCGAGAATTTGCAAGCAAATAAGCCAAATATGCTCACCAAAATTCAAAATAATCTGAGTGCGATTAAATGTCCTACACTAATTTTGTGGGGTAAGCAAGATAGTTGGTTTCCTCCAAGTCATGGTGAAAAATTGCATCAGCATATCCCCAATTCCAAATTACAAATTTTGTCTAACTGCTGCCATGATGCCTCAACTGGTGCTTTTGAGGTGCTGAACGCAGCGATTCTTGAATTTTTACGGGATACTGACTTTGGCTAATAATTGTAGATTTAATAAAGTATAACTTTTGCAAAGTGTTGGCCTATCGGGTTAAGCTGTAAGTAGCTGGGCGAAATTAAATATAAAATGTCATTGCGAGCGGAACGCAGTGGAGTGTTCGCTACGGGTTCTCCAAAGAAGTACGCAATGACAAACTTCTTAAGTAGCTGGACAAAAATATTTGCAGTCATTGCGAAGGTCGTGAAGCAATCCCAACCCCTGCGATTGCTTCATTCCGCTCCACTTCATTCGCAATGACATTGTGTAATTAATTCTGTCCGACTACTTGTATTTATTTATAACCATCTACTAACTTACTATAATCTACATTTATAAATAAAAAGTGGGAGGAAGCATATCAGTCAGCTTTCATACTCCCACTCTGCAATTTGCCGCTGAAGTGAACAGGAATGTATACAGACGTTGCCCGTTATTTGGGGGGCTAATGTGTACTTTGACAACAACGCCTATGTACATTTAATATTCCTGTTGCAGCAAATGCTAAACTTAATTATTCATAATTTATCTGTAAGTAAAATAGTCTATAAACAATTGATAGAGATAGTTTTTTCTCCCTGCGAATTCCTCAGGAGATAGTATTTTATAAAACCAATTTTTTACGTGGTAGTCCCTGATAACAAAACCTTTAAAGTCGTTTATATTTATATAATTTAACCTGGCTCAGGAGAATCTGGTTGCCATTTTGGCAGGTTTTAAAATTTGCAATTACTCATATCTAACTTTTTAAAAGCCTTGAGTTGTTAAAATATTTAAATAGTAGAAGTATTTTACACACTCATTTTCTCACCCCTTCTGCTCATCTTGCACAATACCCAAAACTTGAGTCATTCTAAGTATCTAATGTGCGCTTAAGAAAATTCTTCAGATGACCTCTTGACTCTCCAGTCAACTGGAGCATTCAAGATGAAATCAGTTAGATATTAGTTAGCGCCATTTAGTAATTGGAGTAGTCAAATGGAGAATGCCACACTTAAACTACGCGGCATGAGTTGCGCCTCTTGTGCCAAAAATATTGAAGATGCCATTGCTTCTGTCCCCGGTGTCAGTGAATGTATTGTGAATTTTGGGGCAGAACAAGCAACGGTTGAGTACGACTCCAGAACAACTGATTTAGATGCCATTCAAGAAGCGGTAAAGGCCGCAGGTTACTCTGCCTACCCACTCCAAAAACAAAACCTGATGGTAGGAGAAGATGATGCTGAGAAAAAATATCGTCTGAGAGAGTCCCGCAATTTAGTGCAAAAGGTAACGGTAGGAGGCATCATTAGCACTGCGTTAGTCATTGGTTCTCTGCCAATGATGACGGGATTGCACTTACCCTTCATTCCTCTGTGGTTGCACAATCCTTGGGTACAGTTGATACTAACTACCCCAGTACAGTTTTGGTGTGGTTACTCCTTCTACATCAACACTTGGAAAGCTTTAAAACGTCACGCTGCGACTATGGATACTCTAATTGCTTTAGGTACAAGTGCGGCATATTTCTATTCACTATTTCCTACTTTACTTCCTAGCTTTTTCATTAATCAGGGGTTAACACCAGATGTGTATTATGAAACTGCTGCTATCGTCATTACCCTAATTTTGCTGGGACGGCTGTTTGAAAATCGTGCTAGAGGACAAACTTCCGAAGCTATCCGCAAACTGATTGGTTTGCAAGCGAAAACGGCGCGTTTGATTCGTAATGGACGAGAAATAGATGTCCCAATTGAAGAAGTAATTATTGGAGATGTGATACTGGTTCGCCCTGGCGAGAAAATTTCTGTTGATGGGGAAGTGATTGAGGGAGCATCCACAATTGATGAAGCGATGGTGACAGGCGAAAGTTTGCCCGTCAAAAAACAACCAGGCGATGAAGTGATTGGAGCGACTATTAACAAAACTGGGAGTTTCAAGTTTCGGGCGACACGAGTCGGAAGTGATACTGTGCTGGCGCAGATTGTCCAATTAGTACAGCAAGCACAGGGTTCCAAAGCCCCAATTCAGAGATTAGCAGACAAAGTAACTGGATGGTTTGTGCCTGTAGTGATTGCGATCGCACTGCTCACTTTCATCATTTGGTTTAATTTTACAGGGAATGTTACTTTGGCACTCATCCCCACAATTGGGGTACTAATTATCGCCTGTCCTTGTGCGCTGGGTTTAGCCACACCAACTTCTGTGATGGTAGGAACAGGTAAAGGTGCAGAAAATGGCATTTTGATTAAAGGTGCCGAAAGCTTGGAACTAGCACACAAAATCCAAACAATTGTGCTGGATAAAACTGGAACCATTACTCAAGGCAAAGCAACAGTCACCGATTTTGTCACAGCCAACGGTACTGTTAATGGTAACGAAATGAAGTTGATTCAACTTACGGCTTCTGTGGAACGCAATTCTGAACATCCATTAGCAGAAGCTGTTGTGAGATACGCTCAATCTCAAGAAGTCGAGTTAGCAGATGTCCGGGAGTTTGAAGCAATTACAGGTAATGGCGTACAAGGTATTGTTACCAAGCATCTCGTGCAAATTGGTACGCAACGCTGGATGGAAGAATTGGATATTGAAACCCAAGCCTTGCAACACGATAAAGAGCGTTTGGAGTATTTGGGTAAAACTGCGATTTGGATTGCAGTTGATGGCAAAATCCAGGGATTGATGGGTATTTCTGATGCGATCAAACCCACCTCTGTGCAGGCGATTCGGGCTTTGCAAAAATTGGGTTTAGAGGTGGTGATGCTCACGGGAGATAATCGCCGCACCGCAGAAGCGATCGCTCGTGAAGTTGGTATCAAGCGCGTCTTGGCTGAAGTCCGACCTGACCAAAAAGCCGCTACGGTAGAGAAACTACAATCAGAAGGAAAGATTGTGGCAATGGTCGGTGATGGGATTAATGATGCCCCGGCTTTGGCTCAAGCCGATGTGGGGATGGCAATTGGCACAGGTACAGATGTGGCGATCGCTGCTAGTGACATTACCCTCATCTCCGGTGACTTGTTAAGCATCGTCACTGCCATTCAATTAAGTCGCGCCACAATTCGTAATATTCGGCAAAATTTATTTTTCGCCTTCATTTACAACGTTGCTGGAATTCCAATTGCTGCTGGTATTCTGTTCCCCATCTTCGGTTGGTTACTTAACCCGATCATCGCAGGTGCAGCAATGGCATTTAGTTCGGTTTCAGTTGTGACAAATGCCTTACGTCTGCGTAAATTTAAAGCTAAAGCAGTAGTATAAGGAGCTAAAAAATGTTAACTAAAACAATTATTGGCAGTATAGCAACTTTGGGCTTGGTGTTCGGTGTAATTTCCGGTAAAACAGTAGCCCAGATGAGCCATGAAATGCCAGTCAGTGAGAAATCACAGACGAAGTTTCAACCCATTGAGCAACCACTATGGGTAAAAGGTACAGTCACAGGGGTAGGTTTAGCATTAATCGGACTAGAAACATGGTGGTTTCTCTTGAGTAAACCTAAGTCTCAAAAAGCAGAAGCCCATGATGGTATTCAAGAAATTAGCATTACCGTAGATGGAGGCTACGAACCTAGCCGAGTTAACGTTAATGCTGGTCAAAAAGTCCGCCTGAACTTCCTACGCCGTGACCCTAGTAGTTGTCTTGAAGAAATACGGCTACCTGATTTCCATATCGCCAAAAACCTACCACTCAATCAAGTTACATCCATCGAGTTTACACCCGACAAACCAGGTACTTATACTTTCGCCTGCGGTATGAATATGTTCCGAGGAGTCATTGAAGTTCAAGCGGCTAAATTATTTTAAGATCCGATGGTGCGTTACGCTACTGCTAACGCACCGAAAATCTAGATGTTACGTTATGTACCTAACGCGCTCTACGGGCTTAAAAATTTGCAACTTTATTCACGTCCCTATTTAGCAAGATAATGCTGTTGACACTTGACTCTCCAGTGAACTGGAGAGTTTAACATAAGGTAAGTGAATTACATAGCATAGGAGCAGCTAAGTATGTTAGTCCAAGAACAGCCAAAACTCATTGGTACTGTTGCCAAGTCTAGTGGTGTGCCAATTAAAACAATTCGCTATTATGAGGAACTAGGTTTACTCAGGTCGTTAGGGAGAACTGAGGGTGGATATAGATTGTTTAACTCTGATATTTTGGCTCGCTTGAACTTTATCAAACGCGCCCAAAGTCTTGGGTTGAGCTTATCAGAAATTAAGGATTTTTTGGAAGTTCACGATGAAGGTGAATTACCCTGTGTACATATAAAAGCCAAACTACAAGATAAGCTAACAGCTATTGATGAACAAATTCAGCAATTATTTATTCTGAGGCAAGAGTTAGAAGGACTAATTTCGGGTTGGGAAACAATACCTGAAAATCCAGAACAAACAATCTGCCCTATTATTGAATAAATTAAATAATTAAGCAGATTATTTTACTTTTTGTCAGCATATCAGCGTTTTTTATGAAGTTGATGTGCTGATTTTTTATATTAACTATTTTTTAATTTACCCCTTGACACTCCTGTAGAGTGGAGAGTTTAAACTGATTGTAGGTTGAGTGAATTAGTCATAGATTCACTCAGAAGTTTTCAAATAATTAATCTTTCTAAATGAGGAATCAAATCCTATGAAATTCCAACTTACTGTTCCCAATCTAGCCTGTTCTGCTTGCGTGAATACTATCACCCAAGCGATTCAAACAGTTGATAATTCTGCAATCGTTCAAGCCGATTCAAAAACCAAAATTGTCAACATAGAAACACAAGCATCAGAGACAGCAATTAAAGAAGCGATCGCTGCGATCGGCTACCCGTCTATTTAAACATTTGAGATGGTTTTAGTGTCAGCAGTTAGCATCCCAATAACTGCTGACAGCTAAATTTAGCTTAAAGACTTTTGTGTGACTAGTAAATACTAGAAAAGGCACGGTATAAACGTGCCCTAATTGATAAAAAGGATTAATTTGACAAGTTTTTGGTTTACAGTACTATCAATACTGGCGTAAAATTGCCGACAATGAACTATCTTTACGAAGATCCATCAAGTCTGCCAAAGATTCTGTGCGGGTATCTAGGTGATGCTTGTGTTCTGATGGCAGAACTGTCACCAGATGCTTTGTTTTAGGTGGCATCTGCATCATAGGCATTAGTTGTGGCTGTTGTGGCTGTGGCACAAAAATTGGCTGGTTGTTGGGAAGACGTGGTTCCAATCTTGTGTAATGGCTTTGTGCCAAGCGTGCTTGATGGCGGTTAATATGTTTTTGGACTTTTTGCGGTTGCCTTGGACGGTTGAGCATTCGGAAAATGATCAAGCAACCACTACCACAACTGAGGACGATCGCAGCCACCATCCATAAAGGTGTAGGATTACCATTCTCAGAGGCCATATTGATTGGTTCTTCAACTATCACTGGGATTTTTTCTGCTTCTTCTTGCGTTACCTGCCCAGCATTACCTAAGCTGTACAAGGCAAAAGCACCACCACTGAGAAACATGGCTAAAAACCCAGTTAATAATAGCCAAGGATGATGTGCAACCAGATATATCAGAACGTTCGAGCTTTTTCTTAATCTCGATTTTCTGTTTGTCAGCTCTGGAGTGGCCCCTATTGGTCGGGTTTGCTCATACTGTACATTCTGACTTTTTTCCATGATTACTTTCAGATTTGTACCCCTCTAGTCAATAAATTGTACTGGAGGAGTTAAACATCAGGTATCCGTAACAAAGTTTTAGATTCAAGTAGCTTTTTTTGTATAACATAAGATACAAAATCCGGCTAACTTTTGCCAAAATTCTGTATTTGTTGGATCTTTTTGCCAGAATAATCTGAAATAAGTTCGCTTATTTTTTTCGTTAGCTAGCAGAATTCCTTTCAATAGCAAGTTGAATTAATCGATCAACTAATTCTGGAAAGGAGACTCCACTATAAGCCCAAAGTTGAGGATACATACTCGTTGCAGTAAAGCCTGGGAACGTATTGATTTCGTTAATCAAAACTTCTTTTGTCGCTTCCACGTAGAAAAAATCTACCCTTGCTAACCCCGCAGCGTCAACTGCTGCAAAAGCTTGCAAAGCCATATCCTGAATTTGACGAGCGATCGCATCTGGAATTGGTGCAGGTATCAGTAAATCTGCCCGACCCTCAGTATATTTAGTTTCATAATCGTAAAAATCACTGTCATAGGTAATCTCTCCAATGACAGAGGCTTGGGGTTGATCGTTACCTAAAACGGCACACTCGACTTCTCTCGCTACCACACCAGCTTCCACAACTAGCCGACGGTCATAGCTGGCAGCATTATCCAAAGCGGCTTCTAATTCTTGGCGCGATCGCACTTTGGCAATGCCCACTGATGAACCCAAATTAGCAGGCTTGACAAAAGCCGGATAACCTAATGTTGCTTCAATTTCATCACAGAGTTTCGGAAACACACAAGGATTTGACCAAACTTGCGCTCTAGTTATCGCCTTGTATTTCACCTGTGCTAATCCCGCTTGCTCAAAGGCCATTTTCATCGCAATTTTATCCATCCCCATTGCCGAACCTAACACCCCAGAACCGACAAAAGGGACTTGCATCAAGGTGAGTAACCCTTGAATTGTCCCATCTTCACCGTTAGGGCCGTGGAGAACAGGAAACCAAACATCCACTTCAGCAACTTGAGAGGGAGATTGCCACTTGCTCAGGGTTTGGCTTTGGGGGTTGGATGTCAAATATCCCTCAGAAGTTGATTGTTCAGATTCCAGTAGCGGGATGCCAGTTCCTAAGACCTTTTGGGGTGCTTCTCCCGCTAGCCAACATCCATCTTTCTGGATGTAAAAAGGCAGTATTTCGTACTTACTAGCATTTTCCTCTGCACTCAAAGCTTTAGCGATCGCCCGTGCTGAGTTGATCGAAACTTCATGCTCTCCCGAACGACCACCAAACAATAACCCCACGCGCAGTTTAGTCATTTTCAGTACCTTGTCACTCCTCAAGCAGATAGCGTATCACAACCTACAAAAGTTGCCATATTTTTGTGTGTTCAAACCCCTGATTATTTTTTCATGCCGGTTAACTCCCCAATACAGTTCGGTTAACGTGTTTATTCCTCGAAGATCCCCCAACCCCCCTTAAAAAGGCTTGCTCATATCTCTTTTACCCCCTTTTTAAGGGGGTCGCCACAGGCGGGGGGATCTTATCCGAACGGTATTGGGTTAACTCCCTGCTTTTGATAGGCAATTGCCACTTTCGGAGAATAGATACTTTCTTACGGCGTTGCATAAATGCGAGATTAATTGAGATTGTTACCAAAAGATAAATCTAGATTTTTTGCGCCTTTGCGCCTTTGCGCGAAACAAAATTTATCCCAATTAATCAGCAACGCCTTTCTTACAAGTACAACATAAGGGATTGTTTGACATTGACAAATCCTGTTAAAATGCCTCGATGTTAAAAAAGCAACATTTCCTCAACAAAAAAACTGGTTGGTCTTTGGATGAGCGAGATCCAAAGTTCATCGAATCTCTAATACCCTTGCTGGGCTTTTTATATCACTACTATTTTCGAGTTAAAACTAGTGGCTGGGACAATATTCCACCCCAGCAAAAAGTTCTCCTTGTCGGTTCGCACAATGGGGGACTCGCGGCTCCCGATATGACGATGATGATGTACGACTGGTTTCGAGAATTTGGTGTAGAACGACCAGTCTATGGTTTAATGCATCCTAAAGCCTGGCAGGTTAGCCCACCATTAGCCCAACTGGTTGCCAAGGCTGGAGCTATCATAGCTCATCCGAAAATGGCTTACGAAGCCTTGCGCTCTGAAGCTAGTTTGCTAGTTTACCCAGGCGGAGCCGAAGATGTTTTTCGACCGCATCATTTGCGTAACAAAATCCATTTTGCGGGACGGCAAGGATTTATCAAGTTAGCGTTGCGGGAAAATGTGCCGATTATACCTATGATATCCTGGGGTGCCCACGATACGCTAATTGTGATCGCTGACTGCTACAAAATTGTGCAGCAACTTCACGAGTGGGGAATGCCTTGGCCCTTTGGCATTGATCCAGAAGTTTTTCCGATCTATCTCGGATTGCCTTGGGGATTAGCATTTGGCCCACTGCCTAACATTCCATTACCTGTGTCCATATACACACGTGTTTGTCCACCAATTGTATTTGAACGCTACGGTCGGGAAGTAGCCAGCGATCGCCAATATGTCAATGAATGTTATGAATTAGTTGTCAGTCAGATGCAGCAAGAGTTAGACAACTTAGTGAAGCTAAGTGCTAAGTCATAATTATAGTTCAATCTAGTTCAGATCAGCCCAAAGCCCCATGTAGAGACGCGATAAATCGCGTCTTCAAAGACCTATCAACCAAATCAACAAAATTTAAGAATTTAAAAGCGATCGCCACAGTGAATAGTAAATCAAGATGGTAGATTTTCATCCAAATTGGGCAACCTAAAAACGGGCATCGTCTAAGTACATTAGCGTTAGAAGCGTCCGCTACTCATTATCAGTATGACACCTCTGAATCTGCGGTGAATGTAGTAGTGCGTAGACGAGAGTGGTTGAGCGCAGACATCGCCACATTAAATTAAAATCAGGAGCTAGTGAAGCATCAATGAGTCTACTTTTAAAACATCTTTTAGCGGCCAACAACACCGACAAAAACCGTTATAAAAAACTACTAAGTAGCCTGACTCTATCACTGTGCGCCCTGAGTTGCTGGACACAACTTGCTCAAGCTGAAGGCAGTCGTACCCTGTATCCCAGTAGCGCCCCAGCCAGCAGTAGCAGGGCTAACATAGATTGGCGGAATGATTTCTATGGCAACCTGATTCTACGGCGAACCTTACTGAAAGTCTATGCCAATCAAGGTGAGTATATTCTTTTGGGTTCCAGCGCAGTTGGGGTAGTTGGGGCAGCGGGACAGAAGGGTGATATCCGCGTTTACAATCCCGGTCGTGTCACTGGAAAGATTGGCAGTGAAACTATACCCGGTACAGAAGATTTTCTGTGTACTTCTCCACCTGTTGGATCTCAACCTGTTGGATCTGGTGTTATCTCAACTCGCTCCCAGGAGTTAAATGGCCCCCGTGCTATTTCTGGTGGAGGCAATCCCAACGGCTATATTCCATGCTACTACCAAGCTCCATCCACTGGAGTTTATGATATTGTTTTCCACGGGCCTGATGGAGGTAACGCCGCAAATAATATTCTTCCCACTGGTGAAATTAATTTGACCGACCTGAGAAACTTTAAGGCTGATCAAGGAACCAGTGTTGCAGCTTGGGATGTAACGGTACGAAGCAGCGATACCTCAATAACCGACTTAAACGGACGGTTATTCAGCTACTATATTGCCTTCTTTACTGGCAATAACGGTCGATATCTCAACTTCCCAGTCTATCCTGTAACCATAGATGGCTTTAGATATAAAGTAGAACTTAGAGGTACAGATCCGAATGGATTTGCCCTCTATGGTAATCAAACTGGCTTTTTTGACAGTGACGGTAAAACACCTCTCTACCACGACATATTAGGGACAAACAGTCAACTGACTAGCTTGCAAAATGTTAGCCTAGCTCGTCCCCAATACGCTACCTTTTTCAACTCTATCGATGCTAGCGTACTTCCGTACATTGAACGTCACAAAGCTGATGGCACCTTAGACGGAACTGGTATTCCCCTTAGCCCAATTATTCCTGTTGTGAGTAATTTACAATTCAACGGCACAGTTGTAGGAAATAACAGTTCTTTCGGTACGGGCGGTACTTTATCCTTTGGCAGCAACGTCACAGGTACTTACGAACTCATTATCAGCCGAGACGGCAACAATTTTGATCCCACCAACTCCCAAAACCGTCTTTTACGAGGGATTATGACCGGAACGGGACAGCAAACGGTTAGTTGGGATGGGAAAGATAACAGTGGCAATTTTTTCCCGGTTGGCAGTAATTATAAAGTCCAAGTCAGAACCTTTGGGGGTGAATATCACTTTCCCCTGTTGGATGCGGAAAACAATTTTACTGGCGGCCCTACCATTACAATGCTGAATGCCACTAATCCCATAGGCAACACAAGAGCATTTTATGACGACCGTGGTTATAAAACCATCAATGGTGCTACCGTTGGTACTGTCGGTCAAGTACTTTGTGGTATTGCTCCACCAAACCCAGCCTTCAGCGACCCGATTAATGGCTTTGATACCGCCAGCAATGACCGGAAATTTGGTCAGCTTGGTAACAATGGTAACGCGGGAACATCATGCAATGGCTCTTTTGGAGATAGCAAAGCTCTAGATTTATGGACTTATTATCCTGGTCAAACTCAACCAACTCCATTAAATATTGTTGATGTCGTTTCAGGCAATGCTGGCAAAGTCATCATCAATGAAGTCTTGTATAACGAAACGGGTACTACTACTAACACTAACGACGAATTTATTGAACTTTATAATGCTTCCTTATCCCCTGTAGATTTGAGTGGTTTTAAGTTAGCAGATGGACACTTAACTGCTAATGATAATGATAGTACTAACGGCTTTACTTATATATTTCCTAACGGTACAACTTTACAACCAGGGCAATATGCTGTGATTTGGATTGGAAATAACAACGCCACTCATCAAGCAACAGCAGCAGCTTTTCAAGCTTGGTTAGGACAAACTCCCAAACTCAACAACTCCGGTGATGATATTTGGTTGTACGATAATCAGGATAAAATTATTGACTATATCGCCTATGGCAGTGGTGGTGAGGTTAATACACCTCCCGCAAGTGTTCTCAATCTCTGGGACAATACTTATCAGTCTTCCCTAATTGGGGGTAGCAATGGTCAGTCTATCAGCTTGACTCCAAATGGCAAAGATACCAATGCCAGTGCTTGCTGGGAAGCAACTACTAGTGAAAACGCTAAAACCCGGTGTCCCAACTACCTATCGACCATAGACACCGATTCTACAGGTAGTCGTATTACCAGCGTTGGCAAGAATAATAATGGTCAGATTAACGCTAAGTTGCTGCTAGTGAAACGCATTACCCGCATCAATAACCAAGATTTAACCGACATTGTAGATGGTCGCAGCAACATTGCGATTACTGATGCCAACTATGTACCAGAACCCTATGCTTCTGATGATAACGATTCAAAATGGCCTGCTAGTTACTTGCGGGGATTGATTAATGCTGGGACTGTCAAGCCAGGAGATGATTTGGAATACACTATCTACTTCCTCTCGAAGGGCCCGAGTGATGCTACTAACGTCAAATTCTGCGATTTAGTTCCTACCAGTACTACTTTTATTCCGACTGCGTTTAATGGTAATACTCCTGGTGATGGCGGCTTACCAGGAGCAAATCAAGGTATAGCCCTTGCAGTTAGTTCTAGCACTCCTACGGTTTACCTTAGCAATATAGAGGATGGCGATCGCGGACGTTTTTATGCTGCTAACGACCCAGCCCCATCATACTGCGGTGCTAACACCAATGGATCTGTGGTGGTAAATATCACGCGGAGTCCAGATTTACCTAATTTAGTCAAGGATTTTTACGGCTTTGTTCGCTTCCGCGCTAAGGTGAAATAGAGTGCTGAGTAAAGAAGTGAGAATCTCCACTCAACAATCAGTTGCTTAACCGCCGCTGACTGGCGGAATGAGCACTACTTCATCTCCATCTTCTAGTAGGGTATCCGATTCAACAAATATCAGATTAATCCCAAAGCGGGTGATGTCACGCCATTGGGAGAGTTCGGCGTGTTCGGCTATGAGGCGATCGCATACTGCTCTAACCGGCGTACCATTAGGAAATTCCAGCACCAGTTCTGAAACCTTAAAGGCTTCTTGATAAGCAGCGAATAATTTGACGGTAACTGTGATTGCAGATTTAGACATACAACATGCTTTGCAGCACCAGCAAATAGTTTAATACTTGACAAGCACCCTGAACTTTTGAAAGTTATAGGACTTACGCAAACAATAGTCGAAACCCTTATTTTATGGTAGGGGCAATTCATGAATTGCCCCTACCGTGTGTAGCTTTGCGTAAGTCCTAAGTTATTATACATTACTAAGCAGGTGACACAAACAAAACGCAGCAGCCGATTATGACAGTTAGTGGTAAGCTGTGCTAACTAGCGACGACTTTTAGCTCTTCACTAATAAGCCAAGTTGCGGGCTATCAAATTCTAGGTTCTTCGCAACGGTAGATACATGCGATAAAAATCGCAGGTTTAAACCGTCAAGACTTTTCTAAAAAAAGACCTGATACGATTAGGGTGTGAATTACTAGTGAAGATTGAACCTCATCACTTTTCTGCCCAAAAATTTTAGTCGCCGACAAATAGGTGATATTTTTATGCAATTAGAAACACAAAAACGCCATTACACACCTGAAGAATATTTAGAACTTGAAGAAAAGGCAGAATTCAGAAGTGAATACCGCGATGGAGAAATCATTCCGATGACAGGTGGTACTACCAATCATAATAAAATTTCACTGAATTTAGCTGCCTCATTAAAAATTGCTTTAAGAGGTAAAAAATATGATGTCTATATGGCTGATGTACGTTTGTGGATACCTCGTTATCGGCAGCATACTTATCCAGATGTGATGGTAATTCAGGGACAACCTGTTTATACGGAAACGAATACGACTACCGTTATGAATCCCTTACTAATTGCCGAAGTTTTATCTAAATCGACTAAAAATTATCACCAAGGAGATAAGTTTTCGTATTATCGCTCAACTCCTGAATTTAAAGAATATATTTTAATCGACCAATATTACTATCATGTTATGCAGTATGTAAAAACTGCGGAAGGTCAATGGTTGTTTACTGAAATTGAAGGCGAATCTGCAATTTTATTGCTGCAAACAATTGATTTTAAAATTCAACTTGGCGACCTTTACGAGCAAGTAAATTTTGCGGAAAGCGATGATTGATTCTGAATTCAGAAGCCAAAATTCAGAATCAATTATTGGGGGATTAAAATCCGCACTTCGACCCTTCTCTATGAGACGCTGCACTTCTGTACGAGAGGCTGCGCCAACGGCAAGAGTCATTAACCATCTAGGACTTACGCAAAACTACACGCTGTAGGGACAATTCATGAATTGCCCCTACCTAAAAATCATTCTTTTCGGCTATTGGTTGCGTAAGTTCTGGCCATCGCACAAAATCTATTCTGAATTCTGATTCCTGACTCCTGAATTCTTTCTTGATAAAATTAATGTTTTTTTGAATTATTTGGTTGCTATCACATAGCTTAGTTTTGAAGATTAGCCGAACTGGTAAAAATCCGGTTTAATTTAATCAATCGTCTATACGCAGTAGCTTCCGGTAAAACGGTTGTGAAAAATCGGTCAGGCGATGACGTTTATAGTTGTCCATAAGTTCAATTAAAAAATTAATAAACTCGAAACTGGCCATCATCAGTTCGTAACTCAGATCAGCATTGCCATCAAACTGGATTCGGCAACGTGTTAAGTCTGAGGGTAGAGTAGCAACATTCCAGGAGGCGACAAAGGGGACATGCTCACTGGCTTCTATCTTCCTTTGTCCCTCCAAGACCCCTTTTTGATAGAGACTGATGGCATAGGGTAAGAAATTCCGTCTAGCGAGTTGAACGTAAGGTAAGTAAACACTGGCTTGTTGTTGAGTGGCAGGCTGGAGTTGCTCAATAGACATTATGAAATATTCCTCAAGTTAGTTGGCAACTAGGGATATTAGTGGATATTAGTAGTATTCCCAAAAGATGTGTCTAAAGCACGCAGTAGGGAGCGAGGGGAAATCACTAATCACTCATGCCCAATGCCCAATAAATGAAGTTACTGCTAAGAAATATTAAAATTTCGGTTACAATGATGCTGCATTAACTTTTATTGAAGCTGGAGGCAATAAGGCTAAAAATCCTCACTTTAAAGTGGTGGATAGTTTTATTGCTGTTTCTCCCAACTACAAGCTGCTACTACCTTTCTATCGCTTTGCCCAACCAGAGTTCCTATTGATATGTGACTCTACTAGCTCTATCGTAAGTTGAAAGAGGTAGACGATTACTGTCAATCTCAGGGTTGGCTGAAGGTGTGTGGAGGTTGTACAGTTTGGTGTTACGTGATTACCAGCTTCTTTATAGGTGTAGACAAATACTGGTTTTTGAATCAAGTAACCTATGCCAGCGAATTCCTGGCCCGAAAAAGATTCTTATCAAGAGCTTGATCCGCTCAACTCCTTGTTGTCTGACCTATCAGCAGATGAGGAGTCAATGTTAGAGACAGATCCCGTGTCTTTAACATCCCGGTTTCAAGGTCGTAGACGTAAAGCAGCTCTAGTCTTGACTTTTGTCTGGAGTGGCACGATCGCTCTACATTTAGTTTCTTGGGCTTCCATATTTATTCTAGGACTGACCACCATTCTAGGATTTCATGCTTTGGTGGTAGTGTTTACCAAATCCCGTCGCTATCCAAAAGAAATACAGGGAGATTTGCCCTCTGTATCTGTGCTAGTAGCTGCGAAAAATGAGGAAGCAGTAATTGCTAAATTAGTCAAAAATCTTTGTAATCTGGAATATCCAGGTGGGCAGTACGAAATCTGGATAATTGACGATTACAGCAGTGATAACACGCCATATTTATTAGCAGAGCTAGAACAGAAACACGAGCAATTGAAAGTACTAAGGCGTTCAGCAGAAGCTAGTGGCGGCAAATCGGGGGCGTTGAATCAGGTACTACCTTTGACAAAAGGCGAGATTATCGCAGTATTTGATGCAGATGCCCAGGTGACACCAGACTTGCTGCAACAGGTAATCCCTTTATTTCAAAGAGAAAAGGTGGGGGCGGTGCAGGTGCGAAAAGCGATCGCCAACGCTAAAGAAAACTTTTGGACTAAGGGACAAATGGCCGAAATGGCACTTGATACCTGGTTTCAGCAACAGCGAACTGCCCTTGGTGGTATTGGCGAACTGCGGGGCAATGGTCAATTTGTCAGGCGTTCAGCCTTGGAAAGCTGCGGTGGCTGGAACGAGGAAACCATTACCGATGATTTGGATTTGACAATCCGCTTACATTTGGATAAGTGGGATATTGAGTGTGTTTTCCATCCGGCGGTGCAAGAAGAAGGAGTGACAAGTGCAGTTTCACTCTGGCATCAACGCAACCGTTGGGCAGAAGGCGGTTATCAACGCTATCTGGATTATTGGGATTTAATTCTCAAAAACCGTATGGGAGGGCGCAAAAGCTGGGATTTGCTGATTTTTATGCTGATTATGTATATCTTACCTACAGCAACAGTACCAGATTTATTAATGGCGATCGCCCGTCATCGTCCACCAATGTTAAGTTCCATAACAGGCTTGTCCGCTACTATGTCAATGGTAGGGATGTTTACAGGTCTGAAACGGATACGTCAAGAGCAAAAATTCCCACTTTCTACATATTTTTTGTTCCTGCTGCAAACCCTGCGTGGCAGTTTATATATGTTGCACTGGTTAGTGGTTATGAGCAGTACTACTGCCCGGATGTCGGTAAGACCAAAGCGCCTGAAATGGGTAAAAACTTTGCATACTGGGAATGGGGAATAGGGCATGGGGCATGGGGCATGGGGCATGATGGACTACAAGATTAGAGGAGTAGGGGAGAACTTTCTCAGGGTTTTTCCAATGCCCAATGCCCAATGCCCAATGCCCAATGCCCAATGCCCAATGCCCAATTTTTTATTCATCATCTACTTCTGATTCTTCTACCCAATCAGGTGTGGTCATAGAGTCGGATAATTCTGTGGAATCATCTGCAAAGCGGATAATTTGTCCGTTGAAAAATTCTGCTAGACGATGAGCTGCGATCGCTACTTCGTCAACTTCCCAATCAGTTGCGGGTGTTAGCTTTGGCGGTGGAGGCAAAGTTTGCCCCCCATTTCCATTCAGCCCATTTCCATTTGCCCTATTTCCATTCAGCCCATTTCCGTTCCTTGCAGCCGACTCAGTTTGTGCTGGTGCTGGTGTCGCTGCTGGTGGTGGAGTTGCTGGCTGTGGTACTGGCGCTGGAGGCGGAATTTGCTGGTTGTAATTGGGAGTTGGTGGCTGCTGAACGCGACTAGAGTCTTTTGGGGGAGGATTTTTTTTGGCTGAGGTAGAGTTTGAAGAAGTTCCTTTTTCTATATTTATCTGGATTTCACGCTGGAAAGTCTGCTGGAAAGCTGCCCTAATCATCGGTAGATAAGATTTTCCCTTGTCATACCATGCCTGTTTGATAGCAATTCGAGCCACAACACCGTCGAACTCTATGACATGGCTCATTTGACGCAGCATTTCTTGCGTTGATTTTGGCTGGAGGTTAGCAAGCACCTGTTGCCAAACCTGAGTTAAGTCATATTGTGCCTCGCCAACAACTTCTGAAGTTATCGGTTCAACGTTCGCAGGTGGCACAGATACAGATACAGGTTCTGGCGTTGGTGGTGAAACTGAGTTAGCAGCCGAATTGTTATTTGTTTGCTGTTCAACTGGAGGAGATGAAGTGAGGGGATGATTTTGGGCAGATGCTAGATGATTCGGAGATGCAGAATTATGGTTTGTTTGCGAATCAGCTAGAGGTACAGAAGAAACTGCGTGATTTTGGGCAACTGCTGGGGAATAGCTTGGCGATACAGCAAGTGTGTTAACTCGCGGCGCGATACTTGGGGCTTGTAGCTGAATATTCGTCGCACTAGGTAACAATCCTAGTAACGTTACTTCTAACCACAAACGCGGCTGAGTGGTATTTTTTATTTGCACTTCTGATGTTCGCAGGTGTTGCTGTCCTGCCAAAATTGCCCTTATATCTAAGTATTGGGAAAACTCAACCAGCGCTGTCCAGGTTTGCTGAGTACAAGCAACCAAATTGTGGCGATTGGGTGCGGTTTTAGCAATGAGTAAATCGCGGTAAAAACCGGCGAGATTTTGGAGAAGAGTTAGCGGTTCTCGACCACGATCTAGAATGTTGTGGGTACAGTCTAGAACGGCTTCTGGACTATCTTGAGCGATCGCATTTAGGAGCTTCAGCAAATCCTGTTCGCTCACCGTCCCAACCAAATCCCAAACTCGCTCTGGTGTCACTTCACCCGCTAACAAACTCAATTGGTCAAGTAAACTTTCTGCATCCCGCAATCCTCCCTGAGAAAGTTGGGCTACCAGGGTTACAGCATCGGGTGAAATATGAATGTTTTCTTTAAAGGCGATCGCACTCAAATGCCTGACCATTGCTTCTAACTGAATGCGTCTAAAATCAAACCTTTGACAGCGCGAAATAATCGTTGGTAACACCCGTTGCGGGTCTGTTGTCGCCAATACAAAAACCACGTTTCTCGGTGGTTCTTCTAGGGTCTTCAGTAGCGCATTGAATGCCTGGGTACTGAGCATGTGGCACTCATCAATGACATAAACTTTGTAGCGACACTGTACAGGAGCAAACTGAGCTTTTTCAATCAATTCGCGGATATTATCGACACCAGTGTTGCTAGCAGCATCAATTTCAATTACGTCTAAGGTATAGCCTTTGGTGATCCCCTGACAAACCACACACACACCGCAGGGTTCAGCAGTGGGCTTGTCACTTTTGAGACAATTGAGGGATTTAGCCAGAATCCGGGCGCTAGAAGTTTTCCCCGTACCTCTAGGCCCAGTGAATAAATAGGCGGGGGCGATTTTGGATGTGCCGATCGCGTTTGTGAGGGTGGTCGCGATCGCCTCTTGACCTACCAGTTCAGCAAAACTCTTAGGGCGATATTTGTGGTGCAGGGGTTCGTAAGACATGGAAATATAGACTTCAATGCCTTTCAAAGTTAATTAGTAGCACCAAGTCGAGTTTAGGATTCAACTATTTTAATCTCTCGTACCTGCTTTGTTTGTCGATATTGCCATACCAATTGCACTAAAGCAATGCTGTAAATTTTGGCACTAAGAGAAGCAAGCAACGACAGCATATTTTATCAGATGATTTCACTATCTAATGCATCCGAATTATAGCATATCATTTAGTACATTTGTTCTATACAAAGAGTTGGGACTGGGAGGACAAATTTAAGGAGAATAACCCATGCCCAATGCTCAATCCCCAATGCCCTAGAGGAAAAATACATTTTATCAGAACACCGTAATACCCCATCCTTCTACAGGGTGGGGATTGCAGGTTACGATTGATGATTACATCTGTAATCAATTTTTACCGTAGGTAAGACAGAGAACAGATGTATGAGGAATGAGCTATTTCTTAGAAGTTAGCGTCAGAGTTTTAATATAATCTCTAAGGATTTCAGCCATAGATAGTTGTTTTTTCTCCGAGTATTCCTTGATAATTTGATACTCATCTTCAGTCACATTAAACTGCATTTTTCTTTGTCTAGCCACTTGATATACTCCAATTGATACTCTATAATTAGAGTATAGCAAAGTAAATAAGGAGGTGGTAACGCAGTGTTAGTATTAGAGTATAAAGCAGTAGTCAATAAAAAGCAGACAGTGGCTATTGAGGAAGCTATTCAGACAACTCAGTTCATCAGGAATAGGGCTATACGCTATTGGATGGATGCACATAGAGAAGCAAAAATTAATAAAATAGCTTTAAACAATTACTCTACAGCACTGCGTAAAGAGTTTGCATTTGTTGAAGAATTAAACTCAATGGCTTGTCAATCTGCAACTGAAAGGGCATGGACAGCGATCTCTTGCTTTTACGAGAATTGTAAAAAAGGCAAGGTGGGCAAAAAAGGTTATCCGAGGTTCCAGCATGATAACCGTTCAGTTGAGTACAAGACCTGTGGATGGTCTTTACATCAGACTAAAAGACGAATTACCTTTACTGATAAGAAAGGTGTTGGTGAACTCAAATTGTTTGGGAAGTGGGATATTCACGCATATCCAATTAAGTCCATTAAGCGAGTCAGAATTGTTAAACGTGCTGACGGCTTTTACGTCCAATTCTGCTTAGATATAGAAGCGACTCTTGAGCCAAGAACAGGTGATGGTGAAATTGGTTTAGATGTCGGGTTAGAGTATTTTTACTCAGATTCCAACGGACATCATGAACCAAATCCAAGATTTTTGAGAAAAGCTGAAAAGTCAGTTAAACAGGCTCAACGTCAGATTTATAAAAAAGAAAAAGGCAAAAACCAAAGGCGCAAAGCAAGAGTGAGATATGCTCGAAAACACTTAAGAATAAGTAGGCAACGTAATGAGCATTCCAAGAGACTGGGACGCTGCGTATGCAAGGTTAACGCCTTAGTGGCCTATGAAAACTTAAATGTTTTTGGGTTGGTAAAAAATCACTGTCTTGCAAAATCAATTAATGATGTTGGCTGGACTTTGTTCCGTCAATGGTTAGAATATTTTGCGACTAAGTTTGGAACTGTTGTAGTCGCTGTTCCTCCGCAATATACAAGCCAAAAATGCAGCAGTTGTGGTGTGATTGTTAAAAAATCTTTGTCAGTTCGCATCCATGCTTGTAAATGCGGTTGTATTTTGCAGAGGGATATAAACGCAGCACTTAATATTCTAAGTCTTGCAAAAGCTACGGTCGGGCAGACCGGAAGTAACGCTACAGGACTAGCGACCTCTACTCTACTTGGGGGAACCAAGGCACGAGCAAGTAACTAGGATGAATGTAGAATCCTCACCTTCAAGGTACTCCTAAGGTGGAGAGTGTCAATGACTGAACTAACGCTATAGTCCAGTGCATCGCTACAATCTTAGGATAAGCAATATTCGATGGTGCAGCAGATGCTCAAGCGGCTATTTAAATGGCTCAAAAAGCTCTTTGGGAGCTTGTTTGGTGGAAAACAGACTGCTTCAAAATCTAGGGGGAATGTGCAAAAAGAACCAGCACCCCCCTTAAGCGATACGGATCTGGAATTTCTCTTCAACGAACTGTTGCAAGGAGTACATCAAGCACGAGGGGAAGCATGGGCACGGAAGTGGCTGCATAACGTTGAACATCGCATCCCAACTGAACGCTGGGTTGAGTGGTTAGGGCGCTTTGGCGACAGATTGCTCGCATCAGCTACACCCAATAATGAAATAGCTGCGCGGTTGGTGCAACTGGGTGAGTTGGGCATTGGAGAAGTCGGAGATGTTGCCTATAGTATCGGGATGCAGTTGTTGACACGCAATCAAGGCGAACCAATTTGGGAATATGAAGGGCCAGATGTTGTCAATACAACTTTGCCCCTTGAGCCAACCGCCCTAGTATCAGAGTCAGCAGATGCACCAGAGAATCTCCCGGAGGGAGAATACCAAACTGTCACCCTAGAAGAGTTGTTTGTGATGTTGCAGGAGGATGAAAACTTACGCAAGCAGATTGCTCAACAGCTTGCAGTTGAAACAGATGATCCACAAGTGCTTGTACAGGAATTGATTAGTCAACTATATCCTGCTGGTCAACCGACTACAGAGCAAACAGAAAATTAACTGCTTCGCAGAGTGAAAATTCAAGAGTTGAATCTGGGAATTGTAACGTTGTAATGCTATGCTCTTGAAGTTTTGTATATTTTTTGCTAATGTGCTACGGAAGCGATGGCTGGATCTAAATTGGTTTTTAAGTAATTGCTGATTTTTTGAACACAACGATGGCTACAATCTAGAAAAACAGAATCCAAGAGTGTGGCAGATGCTCAGGCGCATATCGCAGTCGCTTAAAAGGTTTTTAAAGCGCCTCATTGAAAGTAAGCAGACTAGTTCTCTCAAGGGTGCGAGAGGACGCAATCTGGTAGAGGTACTACCAGAACTAACCAATGCGGATCTGGAACAATTGTTTATTCAATTGTTAGAAGGCGTGCATCAAGCACGAGGACGACAGTGGGCATTGAGGTATCTGCAACGGATCGAAAATCGGATTCCGGCTGAACGCTGGATAGATTGGTTGGTGATATTTGGCGATCGCTTGCTAGCTTCACCCACACCGAATCCTCTGTTAGCAACGCAGATGGTGCAATTGGGGGAACTTGGTGTCGGCAGAATTGGAGACATTGCACATAACATTGGCCTCCGGCTGATGCAAAACTTACCTACACAGATTCAGTCTGAGGAGAATCAGGCGCAAGATGGCACAGAAACCACTCCTGGGCAAGAAGAATTGAGCCGCAATTTAGGCGAACAGTTATGGGAGTATGATGAGCCTCATGTCATAGAAACCACTCCTGGACAAGAACTGATCCGCAATTTGGGTGAACAGTTATGGGAGTATGACGAGCCTGATGTTGTAGAAACCACAACCGATGCAGAAATTCTCCCTATTTCGCCTGGGCAAGAGCTAATCCGCAGCTTAGGTGAACAGTTATGGGAGTATGAATATGATGTGCAAGATGTTGAACCAATCACGCCAATTCCCCAAAATACCTCTTTTGAAGAAAGATTGACCGAGAACTTAGAGGAACTGGTATTGGAATATGAAAGGAAAGACACTCAAAGCACAATACCTGAAAATGTCCCTCTCCCGGCAGAGAAAGATTCAATCACCTCATTAACCCAACTGAGGTTTGACGATGAAGAGGAAGTTACTCCAACTAAAACACCAGCAAATCTCCTTTTTACTAGACAAAGAACTGAATTAACAACCTCTTCTTCAGAGGAAACCTGGGATAATACTTTAACGAATTTAGAGCCGAATGTAGCTTATACCCTAGATAAGTTGTGGGTAAGGTTGGATCAAAGTACCAATTTAGTCCAGCAACTTGCTTCTAACTTGGCAGTTCAAGGCAACAATTCTCCAGGTATTATTGAGCGGCATGGCGATAATCCGATTACCCAGGCTCAAGGGTGGTTTTATAAAGGTCTAAGCCAAGCGAAAACGGGTGATTTGTTAGGCGCGATCGCATCTTATGCTCAAGCGATTGAATTGCAACCCCAATTCTCAGAATATTGGTTTAATCGAGGTTTGACGCTGTTTCATTTAGAACGTTTTGATGAAGCGATCGCAGCTTACGAAACCGCCACACAACTCAAACCCGACTACTACAAAGCTTGGTACAACCGAGGTGGAACTCTCGGAGAATTAGGATACTTTGAAGAAGCGATCGCATCTTTTGATAAAGCTATTGAAATTAAACCAGATTATCAGGAAGCTTGGTCTAGCCGGGGTTTGGCGCTGCTAAAGTTAGGCTGGCTACCCGAAGCTATTTCTAGTTATGACCAAGCGCTGCATTTGGAACCAGAAGACCAGGAAAACTGGTATCACCGAGGCATAGCCCTAGCTGTAGGTGAACAATTTGCCGAGGCGATTATATCTTACGACAGAGCTATAGAAATTGACCCAGAGTATCACGAGGTTTGGATAGATAGGGGTGTAGTGCTGTTTAATTTAGGAAAGTGGTCAGAAGCGATCGCTTCCTGGGACAAAGCCCTTTCAGTTCAAGCGGACTTCTACTTAGCTTGGTACAACCGGGGTATAGCCTTAGACAACTTAGGACGCCGCACTGAAGCGATCGCCTCCTATCAGCAAGCGATCGCCATTAAACCCGACTTTCACTTAGCTTGGTATAATCAGGCGTTAGCACTGTTTTATTTAGAAGAATTTGTGGAAGCGATCGCTTGTTATGACAACGCTTTGCAAATTAAACAAGATTATTGGGAAGCTTGGATTGGTAGGGGAACTGCGATCGGTAATTTAGTGGATGCTGACGCATTGCTGATGTCGAGTAGTATAACAGCGACAAATCCCGCCTTACAACAGAGCGGCTACGAAGGAAAATTAGCCAGCTACGAAGAAGGGTTAAAGCATCTGCGGACAGATACTCACCCAGAAGGTTGGGGTAGATTGCATTTAGCGATCGCTAATACTTACTACGAGCGAGGTAAGAAACATCCTAACTCCCGCGATTACTGGCGCAAAGCTGCATCTGAGTACCATCAAGCACTTTTAACCCTCACACTAGAATATTTTCCCCAATTCCACCTAGAGGTTTTGCAATCTCTGAGCAAAGTGCTGATGGGTTTGGGACAAACAACCCAAGTTCAAGAATTGCAGCAACGCGGCACAGACTTATTGCAACAATTACTAAATGAAGAAACTCGCTCTGACGAAAGTAAAAAACAGCTAGCTCTAAAATTTGCCGGTTTTGCTCAATTAGCAGTTGATTTAGCTGTAGAGTCCGGTGATTTGGTGGAAGCTTGGGAAATTGCCGAACAAGGTAAAAATGCTTGTTTAAACTGGCTGCTTCATGGCTGGAATGATCATATTTACTCACCTTATTATCACGCAATTCAACAACTATTTAATCCCACAACAGCAATTATTTATTGGCATATTAGTCCAGTTGCCCTACACACCTTCATCCTCAAAGACCAAGCGCCATCACCGATTCTGCTCTTTACACCCATGCAAGATACGGGGGTAATACCTTTAGGAGAAGATGCCATCCGTCTAAATGAATTGCCTTTACCCGAAGCGGTGCAACGCCTAATTGAATTTGAAAATTGGCTAGAAGATTGGCATCAACAATACCAAGAATATCGTAGCAGAGATAAAGAAAGTAAAAGCCAGCATTCTTGGCGAGTTGATATGGAGCAAAAATTGTTGCAACTGTATGAAATCCTGAATATTTCTACAATTGCACAAGAACTTGAAGGGATCACTCAACTGATTTTAATTCCTCACCGCGATTTATCCAGATTGCCTCTTCATGCCCTTTTCCATCTTTCTTCTCCATCTCAAGAAGAGTTGCCAAATGTAGAGTCAAATTTCACCGCAATCTATTTGCCTAGTGTTCAAGTAGGTTTATCAATAAAAACTGAAGATATTTGGCAATGGCAAAATCAGTCAGTACTCAGTGTTGAATATCCCGAAAGTGCAAGTTATCCTGCACTGAAATTTGCCAAACTTGAGTCTGAAATTGTCAGCCAAATGTTCGGTAATATACAGCGAATTCAAGGATCGCAAGCTACAAAAAATCTTGTAGAAAATGCTTTATTTGATAATTACAACATCTTTCATTTTACTGGTCATACGATTAATAACTTGGGTGAACCTAAAAAGTCAGAGTTAGCATTAGCAGGTGCAGACAAAGTAACTCTAGAAGAAATCTGTCAACAAAATTTAGCAAGTTACAATCTCGTTACTCTCTCTGCTTGTGAAAATTTAAGTACTAGCAACTACACTATCAGCACCGAATATGTGAGTTTAGTCAATGGTTTTTTGAGTCAGGGTGTTCCTCATGTGGTGAGTACTTTTTGGAGTGTAGAATCTTCGGCTAGTGCCTTGGTGATGATAGAGTTTTACCGACGATTACAACCCAATAAATCAGCAGTTATTGCCTTAGCTGAAGCAACACTATGGCTAAAAGAACTAACTGCTGGAGAATTGACAAAATGGTATGAAGATTTACTAAATAATCTCCATCCTGAGGAGTTACGAATTAAAGCTTATTTAGCAACACAATTATATAGGAATAGTAAGATGGCATCAGATAAAAATCTTTATAGTCATCCTTACTACTGGGCAGCATTTACGATTACGGGTAAGCCAAATTAAAGTTTTGGAAGATTGTTAGATTAAATTTGCGATAATTACCTCTTTAAAATCTTGGGTAAGTACTCACAATATCAGAAAGCAAGAGTTCTGCAATGGGCATTTGAGCCTTTGAACGTGAACGTTGAGCCTTTGAGGTTGACAGTTGAGCCTTTGAACCTCAACGTTGCACCTTTTAGCCTCGAAGTTGCACCTTTGAACCTCAAGTTTTAAGTTTGGTACTCAAAATGGCTATGCGATGTCTACGACGGGCTACGCCTACGCAGTATTATTGACTTTAATATTGGGTGTGTGAGGGCGATCGCTGCCAATGTATCAAGTGCTAATCTGACTGTTCACTGTTGATACTCTCATAAATACTAGATAGTAATTTTTCAAACACAACTGCTTTAAATTCTTCACTATTCATCACTTGTATAAAGATTTTTTCGTTACCGTCCATGCGTTCGATAAAGAGATTTTCAAGATGCTTTTCTAGAACCAGGGCAAAGTTTTTTTTGTATTGACTTGAGCCGCTTGTTTCATGGAGTCATTAGCGATCGCCGTTTCAGTGATTTGCTCCTGTTCAACTAAGTTGGCTTGTTTTAGTTCAGTATCAATTGTGATTTGCATAATTTGAAAATCTCCCAACTCTACATTTTTATTTTAGTACTCAAACCACTTCAGCCCACGTCGCCATAATGTCTGCCTCCAGCGATTTAATATCATTATTCCCCTTGATTTTCCTCAGCCAAAGTCAAAACCTGCACATAAAGCCGATCCGAAATTCTCATTCCCTGTAGCTGCATCTCATCCAAAACATCCTTAACACTGTCCAACAAACCTCGACGCTTTGCTAACAATAAAACCCCCACAGTACCAATTAAAGGTAACTTTCGAGCCATAGCTACCTTCCTCGCCGCCTTTTCATCAATCAACAACTGAGAAGCCCCAAGCTCCTCTGCTAAAGCAATAGCTTCTGACTCTCCCAAATGTAAATTAAAAGACTTTTGTAACTCCTCAACCACTTGCTGATTATCTACCGTTACAATCTCCAACCAAAATAAATTATCTACAAGTTTTGCTGCTGGATGCTGACCTATCAGTAATTCATTAAATACACCCTGCGGAATTACAACTTTACCAAAAACTTTTGGCAACAAATCAAGATGTTCTACCTTTGCTAACTCACTAATTGGCGTAGTATCAGAAACAATGATCATTTAATAAATCTGCTGATTTAAAAGTAATTCTGCCTGTTCTACTTCTTGACGTAATTCCTCCAAACTCTGCGAATCATCAAAAAGAGAAATGCCCCAGTTATTCATCATTTCAATCACTTCCAAACGAGAAATGCCAAGAATTTTACCCGCTCTTCCACTGCTAATTTCTCCTACCTCTAATAACGTCATTACATACCCCTCTTTAGCTTTTTGTAAAGCCTTTTCTCGAATTTCAGCCGAAAGCTGAATACTTTCCAACTCTTCATCTGAAATTGTTAAAGCCATTGCTAAAATCTCCTAACTCTACATTTTTATTTTAGTTCTTAAACCACTTCTCCCAACATGGCCATAATGTCTGCCTCCAAAGACTTAATATCATTCTTTCTGAAACTCGGAGACATCATCGCCACTTGAGCCTTTGAACCTCACTGTTGAGCCTTTTTACTTGAACGTTGCACCTTTTTACCTGAACGTTGAGCCTTTTAGCCTCGACGTTGAGCCTTTTAGCCTCGACGTTGCACCTTTAAACTCGAACGCTGAACCTCTTAACCTGAACGTTGAGCCTTTGAACCTCGAAGTTGCACCTTTTAGCCTCAACGTTGAGCCTTTGAACCTCGAAGTTGCACCTTTTAACCTCGGCGTTGCATCTTTTAGCCTCGAAGTTGCACCTTTTAACTTCAAGTTTTAAGTTTGGCACTCAAAATTGGTACTGTTCGCATAAATTTATTCTCTGTTTATTAGAGAGCATTCCTCAGCTTAGAGTCAAAAGCGCTAATGTTGATGGGCGATCGCTGCTAAAATTTAAACTACAACTGTTGTATAGCATCAATTTGGTGTGATTTTGTGAAAGGGTGCGATCGTTAGGGACTTGCTTTTCTTAACAAGATTGCATAATTTCCCCGAACCCTCATTGTATGGGGATGACCTACACCTATAGTATGTTCATAAATTGCCAAAGCTTCCTCAAACAAGGGTTTGGCTTCGCTGTAGCGTCCTGTAGAATTGTAGAGTAATGCGAGATTGTTCAAGCTATCGGCGACATCGGGATGATTGTCCCCCAGTAAGCGTTTTCTCAGTTCCAAAGCTTGCTGATACAGGGATTCGGCTTCGTTGTAGCGTCCTGTAGACTTGTAAAGTCCTCCGAGATTGTTCAAGCTATTAGCGACATCGGGATGATTGTCTCCCAGTAAGCGTTTTCTCAGTTCCAAAGCTTGCTGATACAGGAGTTCAGCTTCGCTGTAGCGTCCTGTAGAATTGTAGAGTAATGCGAGATTATTTAGGCTAGCGGCGACATTGTGGTGGTTGTCTCCCTGTAGCCGTTTTGTCAGTTCTAAAGCTTGCTGATACAAAGGTTCGGCTTCGCTGTAGCGTCCTGTAGATTCGTAGAGTAATGCGAGATTATTCAGGCTAGCGGCGACATTGGGATGGTTGTCTTCCTGTAGGCGTTTTGTCAGTTCCAAAGCTTGCTGATACAGAGGTTCGGCTTCGCTGTAGCGTCCTGTAGAACTGTAGAGTGCTGCAAGATTGTTCAGGCTAGTAGCGACATCGGGATGATTGTCTCCCAGTAAGCGTTTATTCAGTGCCAAAGCTTGCTGATACAAGAGTTCAGCTTTGCTGTAGCGTCCTGTGGAATGGTAGAGTTCTGCAAGATTGTTCAGGCTAGCGGCGACATTGGGATGTTCTAAACCAAGACGATTTTCAACTAGCTCTACACATAGTTTGTACCAAGGTTCTGCTTGCTGATAAAGTCCTTGACCTTGATAAAACCAGCTTAAGCCTGTGAAGGGACAAATTAAATCCTCGTCGCTGAGATAGTCGCATAAGTGGGTTGCAACTTCTGCAATGTGAGAGATAAAGGGAGTGAAGTTGAAAATATCTTCAAGGCTAGGATGTTGAGGAATTTGCTTTGCCAGCTTTACCATCTGCGCTGTAAAGTTTGTTTTCACCTCATCGGCCTCACTTGACTCATCCAACTTCATTTGTAAAAATTGCCGAATCAGTGGATGTAGGCGATAAATTCCCTGACTTTGCCATTGTATTAAATGCAGTTTCCGCAACTCAGCTATAGCTTTTTCGCAGAGTTCTTGTTCATCATCATCTTCTATCCGCTCAACAAACAACGGAATATCAGCCAAAGCATACAAACTTAGCAAACAGCCTAAGCTTTGTGCATTTTCATCCAACTGTTCCCAACTCAATGCAAAAGCTTCAGCTACGCCGTATTCATAACGCATCAATGGGTTAGCTTTGGCTATTGCTTCGTGTTCCAGTCGCTTTTTCTCTAGCCGCTTCAGCAGTTTTTCCAGAGACAAATCCGGCATTGTATCCAGATATCGCCCCACTAACTCTAACGCCAAAGGCAAATATCCCAAGAATTTACAAATTCTTCTCGCAACCCAAGGTTCACTTTTGAGTCGTTCTCTGTCAACCAGCGATTTTAATAATTTCATCGCCGCCAATGGTTTGAGAACACCTAAAGGTAATTGCGGCAAAGTTCTATCAAATTCCTGGCGCGTTGTCAGCAATACTTTAAACCGGGGTGATTCTGGGGGTAGATAAAGCTGAACCTGTTTTTTGTAGTCGGTGACATCATCAAACACCAGCAGTACTTCACCTTGTTGCCAATTCTGCCAGCAGTATCTCAGCCTATCTGCTAATTCCCAATCGTCCGGTGCAATGAGTTTAAATTTCAATTCAACAAATCTGAAAATCTGAATTATGACATCTATTCCCTGTGCAGATAACCAGCAAACCCCGCCTTGATAATTCTCCAAGTGCTGTTTGGCGTATTGGGTAGCAAGTTCAGTTTTGCCTACTCCACCCATACCCGCCACAGCTACAATTGCAACTTGCCGAGATTTTTGTAATTGCTGGTGCAGTTCTTCTAGTTCCGCCTCACGTCCCACAAATTTTTCAAATGGGACAGCAGGGGGAATATTTTGATGAATTTCTTTAATTGTGGGGCGAACATCTTGCCCGCCATTATATTTCCTTGTCAGGCAAGCCCGTAACTTTTCTAGCTTACCCCGGCTTTCAGAATTGGCTAACTCAGGATAACTCTGAGCAAATTTGTCATAAACCTCAGTCATCCGCTTTTTGAAAGCAGCCGCACCGATGTTTAACTCGCTGGCAAGTTTTGCCTCACTCTTCCCTGAGTTTTCAGTCTTCAAACGCTCTACAAAAGCTGCCGTTTGCTCTGGGGATAAGCTATGAGTAGCAGCTTCATTGGCTAGAAAATCAGCCCATTGCATAGACAGCTTGTGAGATTTCTTCTCGATTCTACTTAAATTCTACTTGCTCTCTACTTTGTCTCCATTTCTAGGGAATCTCCTCTTCTTCTGGCAGAAATACCATTTGCATAGAAACATTTAGAAGAGGTTTAGCCATGAAAACTGCCTTAACAACTCCAGTCAACTCCAATCAAACCACCCAAACTTCGCAATTAATCCCAACCTCGCCAACATCGGTAGAGAATCCATCTACTTGGATGCGAGATGGATATAGCCCCACTGAAGTTATTCTTGCGGCAGCAATTTTAACTTCATTGTCCATTGGGGGAATTGCTTCTGTGATTGTGGCGATTACGGGTTTAGTTAAAACTTTAGTGCCTGTGATGGTACAGCCGACAAGGGAAAATAAGAAGTAGTCTATTTAGAGCCGGGGCGAATGGAATTCGCGGCTACACAAACAAAGTCCGCCTACGCGGACTAAGGAAAAATTGAAGGTTTGAAACCCACGGAGGTGGGTCTTGCCTCGTGTAGAGGCTAGTTTTTAACCCAATACGCTTGAGTTAGTGATATTTAGTGTTCGGAGATCCCCCCAACCCCCCTTAAAAAGGGGGGCTAATATCTCTATTTACCCCCTTTTTAAGGGGGTCGCCGGAGGCGGGGGGATCTTAACCCAAGTGTATTGGTTTCTAACCGCCGATTTAATTCACCATATCAGAATGCAAGAGTTCTGCGTAGGCGTAGCCCGTCGTAGACATCGCCACTTGAGCCTTTTAACCTGAACGTTGCACCTTTTAACCTGAACGTTGAGCCTTTTTACTTGAACGTTGAACCTTTTAACCTGAACGTTGAACCTTTTTGCCTGAACGTTGAGCCTTTTAACCTGAACGTTGAGCCTTTTTGCCTGAACGTTGAGCCTTTTTGCCTGAACGTTGAGCCTTTTTGCCTGAACGTTGAGCCTTTTTGCCTGAACGTTGCACCTTTTTACCTCAAGTTTGGAGTTTGGGACTCAAAACAGCTAAATAAATACTGTATTCCTCCTGCCTCTTTCGACTAAGGTGATTGATTTAACACCCACTTCAACCACTGCCCAGAGGAACTTACAACATTCAACCTTTGAACTCCAGTAGCACCGACGGCAGCGAGTCCATCAACGGCGACTAATGCGGCATACTGCAAGCCCAAAAAACTATCAACTGCTGCATAAGGGCCACCTAATGTAATAGCCCCAGCAGCATACATTTGACCTCTATCATTACGCATTTCTATCAATTCAAAATTGTTCGCTACAGCAAATCGCCCCAGGTGATTGACTGGGAGGTTGTAATGTTTCACCAAATCTTCCAGTAGGGGACTAGCATCTACCTTGGCATCGAGTCCAGTAGCATCAACAATAAAGTCAGCTAACAACTTCATTTCCCCAAAGCTTTGTTCTCGGATATGGGTAATAGTCCGGTTTTGGGCATTTCGTTCCACATCCAGCACTTCACCAAAAGTAATTTGATACCAGCCTTCGCTTAACCCTTGGGCAGTAATTCGTTGCCAGTCGCGCCGGTCGGCGGTGGTAGTTCCGCCCCAGTCTGCCAGTAAACGCTTGCGTTCATCAGGGCTAGCTTTTTCTAACATTGCCCGGAGTTCGCCGCCCCAACAAGCTTTAGGCCAGTTAAAGGGTTGAAATTCGTAATGATTTTTGACTAGGCGCTGGGTATTTTGAAATTTGTTGCCTTGGGGTTTAGGCGATCGCATTAAATGCAAAACTGAAATATTCTGATTTCGTTTTCTGGCTTCATAAATGCGCTGAAAAATCCGCGAAGCCACAATTCCCCGCCCCCGAATCAACACCGTACCACCTTGTTGCTCTAGTTGCTCATAAACATGATCGTGTGCTTCATAAGCATTGACGACAGAGTTAAAGTCTTGATATTTTGCTCTATAAGCTTGCAAATCTGGAAGAAACTGAATTGCTGGATACCCAGTAGCTAAATGTAAATAACGACTAACTAAAAAAGCATAATTTCCTGGGGCGCGAGAATAGGCTACACAATATCTGCCATCATCAGTTTTGCGAATTACCCTAACTCGCCCATAGCGATAAATTTGGTTCCAGCCGATGCGCTTCGCCTCCCTATCTATGGAATCAAAGACGTTACCCGCACGAGGAGTATAAGTTTCTGCAAATGTTGGTTCAGCAAACACCTGCCACAAATACTTAAATGCTGATTTCATCTGTCCCTTGGTGAAATCGTGCCAAGCCTCACGCAAGGCATAACTAGGCCAGCCCCAAATATTATCAGGACAAGAGTCAGAATTAGAACGCAGCCTTTCATGTAAGGGAATTTGCGAATTCAGACAAAGGCGCTTGTAACGAGCATAAGGCTCCGCCTCTAATCCCAAAGCCACAATTTTGTCAGCAGACACCCCACTAATTCGCAGCAAATCAGCCCAGAAAAAGCTACCCAATCCCGCCCCGATCGCTAGATAATCAGATTCATCTACTGGAAGTCCTGTAGCATAAAGTGCTTGCACAGCGACCTTTTCCGCCTGAAACGCTAGTGGCGGGAAATTACTTCCCAAGGGCGTTAGCGGCTGGACTACAGGCAACCTGGGGTCTGGGAGATTGGTATTTGCGTTGAAGTGAATCGTTGAAGGAGGGCTAGTATCTGGTGCAGAGGCGCTAGCAGCAAATGTCACCGTGATCACATAAGGGCCAATTTGCAACGTATCGCCATTAGCCAGAACACTGCGGGTTTGTGGTTGACCGTTGACATAGACACCGTTAACGCTACCTTGGTCAATCACCAGCAGATGATCTTGTTCCCAGTCAATTAGGGCATGGTAACGAGAAACTTCGTTACTGTTAAGCAGCATCCTAGAAACGCGCTTTCCCCTGAGTTCAGCAGGTAATCGAGCGAATTCTCGACCAAAAGCGATCGGCATACTCAACATTGGTTCTCGCCGTTCACCCGTCGCTGGTTCTTCCCAACTCAATTGGATTTGTAAGTCATTTGTCATTGGTTATTTCCCCCTGCTCCCCTGCTCCCCTGCTCCTCAAGTACCCGGTGCTACCAACACACTCACAGCCGCAGCTAAAGATGTTCCACACCAACGACAGCCTATGTGTAAATTCTCTCCTGGGGAAACTTTATGACATTTGGGGCATTCTAAGCCATAAACTCCTGGCAGTGGTGCGGGGGATGTTGATGGATAGTAGTGATGTGGGATATTTACTGGTGGATGTGGTGGCAGCAAAATTGTTGCTGGAATGCTGCCAGTGGAAATGCTAGTAACATTGAGTTTTATTTGTCCCAAAGAGATAGTAGTGCCTTTAGTTAAAGGCATTTCACCTTGGACTAATTGCCGTCCATCGATAACGGGGGGATTTTGCGATCGCAAATTCCTGATATAAAAGCGCTGTTGCTGGTAATGAAAAAAGATTTCAATGTGCAGACCAGATACAGTGGGATGACTCAGAATAATGTCGCACCGCAAGGGATCACGACCGATGCGGACAGTGCCAGGATTTTGACTTGGCTGTTGTTCGTAAATGTTCTGAGTTTTATCTTGACCTGCATCGTGCCACTGTAAAGTTAGTGCGTTCATTGTTCTAACTTCGTAACTCGTATTTAGCTATTTCAACTTCCTTCTGTGCGATTCCTAACACGATTGAGTAGGTGCAAGCAAGTATTTAGAAAAAACTTCAACAAGCTTTATAGGTTTCCTGATTTAGTGAGGTACGGCTTAACCTCACCCCGATAAAGCTGTGCTTTATCTCCCCTCTCCTTGCTAAGGAGAGGGGTTGGGGGTGAGGTTTCGCTTTATTTTGCAGACGCTAATTTATCAGCGATGCGTGTAGTTTCTGGTAGCCGATATTTTGGCGTACAACGTAATACATAGTCAATTGCCGTAGGTAAACTAACTCGATGCCCACTTGAGATGTACAGAGGTTTTACTCCTGTGCGTGTGCGTAAAACTGCCCCAACCGTTTCACCCTTATATATCAATGGTTGCTGGCTGCCTTTTATTTCTGGTAATTCCTCATGCTTGCCTACCAACAACGACTTAGCTACACCAATTGTCGGCATATCTATAAGTAACCCTAGATGGCTAGCTATACCTAATCTGCGGGGATGAGCAATTCCTTGACCATCACACAAGAAAATATCTGGTGTTATTTTAATCTTCTCCAGGGCATCGAGGACAGCTGGAATTTCCCGAAATGAGAGGAACCCAGGAATGTAAGGAAAGGTCGTAGGGCGGTGTGCTAGGCTTGTCTCGATTACTTGCAAATCAGGAAAACTCAGTACTGCGACAGCTGCACGGCTAATTGTTCCATCAGCTTCAAAACCCATATCCACTCCAGCAACATACTGGACAGGTTCTTGCAGTTGATCCTCGGTAATTACCTGATCTTGCAATTTTTCTTGGATAACTATGGCTTCTTCTAGAGTTGAAGGCCAAGCATGATCTCGATAAAACTTCATATTTACAATTGGAATTAAACTGATTAATATTAATCCTGCTAATTTGGCAAGCACAAAAACAAGAATTTTTGATATTGATGTCGAGAAAATATATTTATTGCAAAAGTTTGTGAAAGACTATCTTTATAGTAGACATTAAAGCCCTAGTTAGTTGATATCTTGCATCATAATGTTATTTAAGGCGGTCAAGAGGGAATCCTGAGAATATAAGTTTATTTTCCCAGATTTCTCTTTTACTGGTTATGACACAGCCGAATACTCTGGAACTTGCAAAACAGGGAGATACCCAGGCGATCGCATTTCTGATGAACCGCCATCTACACGCCAAAGGGATCACTGCAAAAGTTGCCTTCAAAGATGCTTGCTTAGAGGTAATACTAGAATCTGCCAAAGTACCAAATAAGCAAATCTTAGTTGCATTTATCCGCAAAGGGTTAACGGCTTTAGGGGCTGCATCTGTTGAAAGAGTGAAAGTTTACGGACAACAAACGGGTAAGGAGTTTTCAGCTTGGAGTAAAGAGTTTAATCTAGGCATAGCAGAAGCAGTAGATAATGAACAGTCTTCTAGCAATCCTCAAATTCTAACTATTTATATTAATTTAAGTGGCGATACTGCACGCGGATTAACAAACCATGATTTTGAAGTTATTGCTAATCAGATAACAACTGATATTTTATCATCTTGTAGTTATGTTTTTGTTCAAAAAGTAAGTATTAGTAATGGTAGTTCTGTGATTACAAAGGAACGTTAGTTTTTTCACGCAGAGGCGCAGAGTCGCAGAGAGAGTCTAGAATTGGGGTCTTTGTAAAATCTATCTAAATTTTAAATACATGGCTTTAAAATATTGCTTTTCTCTGTAAATAGGGAATTCTAGGATAGACGATAATTTCTCATTTTTTTGGATTTATTGGTTATTATGACACAGCCGAATATTCAGGAAGTTACTAAGCAAAAATTTTACTGGCCTTTATGGTTTCCTTATCCTAGTTCTTGGTTAAAAGCATTGATTTTGAATCTATTGTTGAGCGCTATTCTATTTGGACTCAAAAATCCTGGAGAGTTAGGCTACCGTATCGTATATTTTGTACGCAGTCCAGAATTATTTGCTATATTTACAATACTGTTACTCCTATCTCCAATTCCTATAATTTCTTTGACTCATCACTGCTTACACTTGCTTATTAGTCGGTTTATGTCAGAAATTCAAGCACCCGAAATAGGTAAAACACAAGGATTATTACCAGGAATAATGAGTTGGTGGGAAGGATTGTACGCTTGGCTTGTAATTGCAATTTCTACACTGATAGCAGCTTTTTTCTCTACAATATTTCTATCATTATTTGATCTGAGCTACGTCGAACCAATTGAATATTACACACAAATGCAAAATATTAATAATAATATAATAGTAATATTTGGGCTGTTCTATATTTCTGCTGGCGCACTAACGTATCAAATTGAACACTTGGTAAGACACCGAATAATATCTGCTTATTCTGGTAATAAAAAAACAGATGTAAGTAAATCCAACGCTGATTTAAAGACAGATAAAGAACTTAATAGATTGCGTGGGGAAATGGGCGTACACAAAATGAAATCAAATATTTCATCGACTGACGAAGAAACTACAATCATCAATACTCAACGGAAGTATCGTAAGTTAAATAAAAATTGGTTGCTTAGTTTTTTGATATTTTCAATTGCTGTAGGAATATACTTTTCTTCAAAATTCATAGAAATACTTCCTATAACCTCTAAAATTGCAACACAAATACCATCAAAGCCTGTATTAGTTACACCCTCACCAGTGATTTCAGAATTGCCGACTGTGTTACTTCAAACTGATACATTCCGAGAAGCAGTAAATAAAGCAATCAATGCTGCCAAACTAACCCAATCAGCAAAGTATCCAGATGATTGGAAGATAGTTATGAGTGAGTGGGAAGCTGCGATCGCACTTATGAAAAGTGTTCCATCTTTTAGCCCAAATTATGTAGTAGCTCAACAAAAAATCACAGAATATCAGAGAAATCTAAACTACGCTGAGAAAAATTCCATTGGTAATAAGTCAAGCGATGTCTACGACGGGCTACGCCTACGCACCTCAAAGTTAAACTAGAAAAAGTAGTGCCACAGCTACGCCCGTGTAGACATCGCTCAACTATCTTTATCAAAATAAAACCCTATGAAGACCAAAACATTAACTGCCATTCTTTACAAAGAAGAAGATATGTATATTGCTGAATGTCCTGAAGTCGGCACAGTTGATCAAGGTGAAACAATTGAAGAAGCTCTTGCTAATCTTAAAGAAGCTACAAGGTTATACTTAGAAGAATGTCCTTTGCTCGACACTGATACTAGTCCGAGATTTGTAACAAGTATAGAAGTCAGCTATGCCTAGATTGCCAAGAATATCAGGCAGCGAGGCAATTCGTGCATTAGAGCATTTAGGATTTATCCAAACTAGACAAACTGGTAGTCATGTTGTATTTAAAAAACTAACTCTCGAAGGAGAAATTGTTTGTGTTGTACCACTCCACCGCGAGTTAAAAGTTGGTACACTCAGTGGTGTTATTAAGCAAGCAAAAATCACACCTGAAGAATTTATAGAAAATTTGTGAGCGCCGCAGCTACGCCCGTCATAGACATCGCAGTTTTTTTCACCTATTCTGATGAAATGCAATATTCCGACACTAATAAGGATAAATTATCGTGCTTAATGGACTCAAGCAACAGGCGATCGTTAAACTTGGTGGTGTAGTAGAAATTTGTTCTCCAGAACTTCCAGCAGGTGCAACTGTCGAAGTGATAGTACTTCTGGAGTCACCCCCAAACGATTCTGAAAAGCTTCTAACTAGCTTTATCGGATCTGCTAGAGGCAGTTTTACCACACCGGAAGAAGTCGATAAGTTTATTCGCCAAGAACGAGATGCATGGGAATTATAGATGCTATTTAAGGCACACAATCTTATTTCTTCCTTTGCGCCTTTGCGCCTTTGCGTGAGATAAAAACATACTTTTATAACCAACGATCAGCGATTTTGGAGGGTTCCTGAACTATCAGTAATATTGCTTTCTCAGATTAATTCTCCCTAGCGGTGTATTTTTAGCACTCACGCTGATAATGTTGTGCCGCTTGCGACGTATCATACAGAGGAAGGAGACAAAGATTGCTCAATTATTTTATTTACTATAGAAAATATCTATAACTTTTGATTATTTCACTCTTCAAATAATTCACTCGCCAGAAAGATGTAGACAAATATACAAATTGTCTATCTTGTTAGGTATGAGATGGAAATAATTTTTGAGGTTAAATATAATGGTTCTTTACAAATTAGAAGATTTTGAGCCTAACTACCGTGACACCTTTGAAGGTCAGGATATTAATGGGCTTGGGGTTTATACACAAGGAACTGATGAAAAAGTTGGTACTGTTAGCGATGTTTTAGTTGATGAGGAAGGTCATTTCCGTTATCTAGTCGTTGATTTAGGCTTCTGGATTTTTGGTAAAAAAGTGTTGCTACCAATTGGTCGCGCCCGTATTGACTATAACACCGATCGCGTCTACACTGTTGGTTTGACTAGAGAGCAAGCAGAGGATTTACCTGAGTTCAGTGAACGCCAAGCGCTTGATTACGACTATGAAGAACGGGTGCGTGGGGTATATCGCCAACCTACAGACTCAACCCTACCAGTAGCTCCGTTAGTACCATTGGAAGCTACAGCAGCAGTGGATACAACCTATCAGCAGCCGGTTGCACCTGCTTACAATCGTGATGATTATACTTACGAAAATGAGCCTGCTTTATTTGGGTTAAATGAGCAAGATCATCAAACCCTGAAATTATATGAAGAACGGTTGGTTGCCAGCAAACGAAGCCAAAAAACTGGAGAAGTATCGATTGGTAAACGTGTTGAGACTGAGACTGCACGAGTTGCAATACCAGTTGAAAGAGAACGAGTTGTAATTGAGCGTGTAACTCCAGCAAATGCTGGTACGGCTGTTTCTGGACGTGAAGCAGATTTCCGTGAAGGCGAAGTTGCTCGGATCGAACTCCACGAAGAAGTTGCTGATGTTCGCAAAGAAGCAGTTTTGCGTGAAGAAGTCAGAGTTAGAAAAGTTGTAGATCAAGAAACAGTTGAAACTCAAGAAACTGTGCGTCGTGAAGAGTTGGACGTAAACACTTCTGGACTTCCAATTGAGGAACGCTAACTAACATAGTCATTAGCTAATAACTATAACTAATGACTAATTCGACCTAGCGCAGGTGAGGCTGTTTGGTTAGCTTTACCTGTGCTTGCAATAGTTCAAAACGATTAATACATTTAATCTAAGTAAAAAGCAGTTCATAAATTTTGCATATGAATAGCCAAACGATGGCAAAAAACATTGGACAAGCAAACACGAACACTCGCACCTCATTAGCAGATTTGAAAAAGAAGGTGAAGGATTTTGCTGTAATCGATAAGCAAGGTCAGCTAATAGGAGTAGTTCATGATTTAATTGTGGATGCTAATCGTCGGCTAAACTTAGTTATATCTAATCAGGCAAATCAACAAACTGTAGAATATAGTCAGCAGTTAACCGATAAAGATCCTTCTTTATTTCGATTGCAGAGCCAGAGAATAAAAAAAATCGACAAGCCAAGTAAATCTGTTTTTATAGACTTAAACAAATCAGAAATAGAGTATATGCCTGAATATTTAGAAACAGAAACACCAGGCGATGGCAAACTATCAGAAAACTCAATTGAACAACTAGACTATAGTGAAATTACAAGTAGCTCAGTTGAATCAGAAAATTTAGAGTACGTTACCGAAGAGAAGATTATTCGTTTAGTAGAAGAACGATTAGTTGTTGAAAGTAGCAAGCGGAAAGTTGGTGAAGTAATTGTTCGCAAAGTAATCGAAACTCGGATGGTACAAGTTCCTGTCCGACGGGAGAAACTAATTGTAGAACAAATCAGCCCCGAACATAAGCAACTTGCAGAAATTGATTTATCACAAGGGGAAATTTCTGGAATTGATTTAACTGAAGTAGAAATACTTGAAGCTACACATTTTGATAGTGGTTTAACAGTGAGTGGCGAATTTAGTTCGCCTAAAATTGCTAGTTTATTGTTGAATGCGATCGCACTAGAGCAAAATCACGGATGCAAGCAGGTGCAAGTGACAATTACTGTTGAAAATGAGTCACATTTGACCAAATATCAGGAGTGGTTTGATCGCTGTTCCAAAGGTCAATCACCTAAGTTGGAATAATAACTTTCTAGCAGAGCAATTAGTAGAGTGGGCAATCCCCACTCTATTTTTTTACTATTAGTTAAAACTTGATTCTCCCGAACCCTCTTTTTTAACTAATTTCTAATTTTCGGTTTAATTTGTGGGGTTTTCCTTCTGCACTTCTCATGAATTAGGTTGGGGCGTGTAGCTTTTGCGAGTAAGTATTGCCAAAAATAATACTATAAAGGTAAATGTTCCGGCTAAATATAATGGATAGCCATAGGTTTTGGGGTTTGATTGATGAATTAGCATTCCTGCAATCACAGGGCCAATACCATTGGAGATGCTTAAATAAGATGCGTTCAATCCCATCGCAGTTCCCTGATCCTGTGCTTTAGCATTCATAGAAATTAGCGTAGTGATCATGGGTTGAACTAGAGAATTAAAGATTGAAAAGAGTATACTGACTCCTACAAAATAAACGGTGCTAGGAAAAACTGGCATTAAGACAAATGAGAGACTTCGGATAAATAAAGCTAAAAATAATATATTAACTACATTAAATTTTTTCATCAGAACTGAAACTCCCCAAGTCTGCATCATTACACCTAGCACTCCAAATAATATAAACATTAGCGTTAAAGATCGGTTATTTTGACCCAATACATTAATAAAATAGGGTTGAAAAGCATAAGTAAAGATAGTGAAAGTTGTGCCAAGAAAAAAGTTTATAACTAGAAGTACCCCAATTTTAGGCATAGTCAGACCTCTAATTAAATTCCCCAAACCTAAATCAAAGATATTTCGCGCTTTACCAGCCTTGTTTTGCAGAGTTTCTGGTAAGAAGAAGATTGTAATTAACAGGGCGACAAATGCGACTGCACCGGAAACTAGAAATGCGAATCCTAAAGAAATCTGCTGTGCCAGCAAGCTGGTAACTGGGCCTAGTACAAAGCCTAACCCCAATGCTGCTCCATAAATCCCAAACCCCTGAGCACGCTTTTCGGGAATGGTGATATCTGAAATAATCGCCTGAGCTACAGAAGCATTCCCGCCGGTGATTCCATCCAAGAATCGAGCCAGAAAAAGCATCACTGCTGTTGTCGCTGTTCCAGCTATCAAATTAGCGATCGCAGTTCCAGCTAAACTGATGATCAGTAAAGGCTTGCGGCCAAAGCGATCAGACAGTTTACCAATGACGGGAGTAGCAAAAAACTGAGCTATAGAGTAAATCGAAAATAACAAGCTGGTCTGAAAATCGCTAAGACCAAATTGTTTGCCATAAAGATAGATAATGGGAATTAAAACTGTAAAACTGAGGGAGTTAACAAAAGCAATTAAAGCGGTAATCCAAAAATTTCGATTCATCAGTAATATATAGAGCTATCAGATTGTTACCTGAAAACAGGATTTTTCAACCCTAGTCATACTAACTACTTGTCGTTCTTTTGGCTATCCCCGATGAGATTTAGACTGAAGAGACTTTTAAAGAAGCAACGACAGCGCTTGATCCCACTTATTCACATTCAAGTTCGAGATGGAAAACTTGAAACTAAGGGTATGGGTGCATGGTATTCCTACTGGCGCGATCCTTACCATCTGCTGCTGACGATTCCCTGGCCTGGCTTTCTGATATTGATTTGTGTTTTTTATGTAACTATTAATGCTCTATTTGCCCTAGCTTACTGGGTAGGAGGAGATTGTATTGCCAACGCCCGACCTGGCTCTTTTTTAGATGTTTTTTTCTTTAGCGTCCAAACCTTAGCATCCATCGGCTATGGTGCGATGTATCCTAAAACAACTTATGCCAACATCATTGTCACGATTGAAGCGATGATTGGCTTGGTAGGAATTGCTGTAATGACAGGACTAGCATTTGCCCGTTTCTCCCGACCAACTGCCCGTGTGATGTTTAGCCGTGTAGCAGTGATTACACCTCATGATGCAAAGCCTACTCTGATGCTTCGCGCTGCTAATCAGCGCCGCAACATGATTTTAGAGGCGCAGATGCGAGTATACTTAATGCGTGACGAAGTGACAGTAGAAGGGCAGTTCATGCGGCGGATCTACGATCTCAAACTGCTAAGAAACCAAACACCTAACTTTTCGCTAACTTGGTCAGTTGTACATATTATTGATGAATTTAGTCCTTTATATGGGATGACACCAGAATCGTTAACCCAGACGAATACTATATTGATTATTTCTCTAAGTGGCATTGATGAAACGGTCGCACAGGTCGTCCATGCCCGTCATAGCTATGGTGCTAATGAAATTTTGTGGAATAATCGATTTGTCGATATTATTCATCACGCACCAGATGGACATCGTTATATTGACTACAACTACTTCCATGATGTCTTACCTCACGATGAAAGGGGTTGAATGCCTGAAAGTTACTCGGAAGTTTTATTATATTGGTGGTTGTAAGGGTTTAACGACAACCCGACCATTTTCAACTACAGTACAATTTTTAACCGGACTCTTGTCGTGGTTAACTGGCACATCCTGGCACTGGTTTTGGTGGGACATATTTTGCTCCTGTTGTTGATTAAGGACAACAACACAAGAGGGGCAAGAAGGGAAGGACATATGAGGCACTTTGATCTCTATATAAATATATTATCGCGCTCCTGATGCTGTTTGGCTGTCCCTATGTGTTTTGATAATTTAAGACAATAAGCTTGCTGGGGATAGGCAGACTCTAGAAATACTTAAGAAGGCCCCTACATCCCGAAATTTCATCCGTGCCGATTATTGCGTATATGCAAAACTATGGCTGTAAGTACTTGCTTTCTTACGCTTATAGCCTGTTTGATATATCTAAACCAATTAAATAGGAAAGCGGTTATAGATCCCGCCCCGCTTTCCTCGTCGTCCAAACTTATTTAGCAGGGTTAAACAGTGGGTTTTTCTGATGATAAAATTTTTGAGATACCTGGGTTTAGGTTTGCTATCTACTTTTTTAACTGCTACTCCCGGATTGGGAGCTGAGCGCATTAGCTTTTTTTATCCTCCCTTCGGCGAATTTTATTTGCCAGTGGACTCGCTGGAAACTTTTGCTAAAGAAGGCAAAATTGACGAAGACTTTTCTTTTTATGCCAGCCGTGCTACTCCCCAACAACTCGCTCAACTGCGGGATCTGCTCCAGCAGCGTTTCAATCTCACACCTACTTTGGTATCTCAGATTACTTACTCACCTATAGGCGAGCGGGTAGTGCAACAGCTGGGAAAATTACTTCTCACTGAGTCTCGAAATAACGGCTTTTATGCCATACGTGCCTCTTTGATTTTGGCTGCTGCTGATCAAGAGGGCTTAACGGTTGTGAATTTGCTGCGTAAATTTCCTAGCAATACTATTCGGGTGGATTTCACAGAGGGGTTAAGGATAGTCGAAGAGTTGTCGCAATTGCTTGAAAAAAAGGATGAAGTTGTTGCTTTTATTCAAAAGGAAGCGATCGCTCAAGCAGCCAATTCAACAATTGACTTCTCACAACAGCCAGATTTGCGATCGCCTGGAAAATTCCGTTGGCAGAAAACCAGCCTAGAGTTAAATGACATTCGTCGCGATCGCCGTTTACCGATAGATATCTATCTGCCTACAACTCAAAACTCAGAACTCAAAACTCCGCCTTTTCCCCTGATTGTAATTTCTCATGGACTGGCCTCAGATCGCTCTACTTTCGTCTACCTGGCTGAACATCTAGCATCCTATGGTTTTGCCGTTGCTGTTCTGGAACACCCTGGTAGTAATGCCGAACGCATCCAGCTATACTTTGCAGGTTTGGCAGGGCCGCCAGATGCAGCGGAATTTATCAACCGACCTTTGGACATCAAATATTTACTCAACGAACTCGAACGTTTAGAAAAATCTGATCCCACCCTCCAAGGAAAACTTAATTTTCAGCAAGTTGGGGCGATCGGTCAGTCCTTTGGCGGTTACACTGTTTTGACTCTAGCAGGAGCAAAAATTAACTTTGAGCAACTGCGCCAAGACTGTAATCCCAATAATTCCTTTTTTAATTTGTCGCTCTTTTTGCAGTGTCAAGCAACTGAGTTACCCCTAAGGAATTACCAACTCCAAGACGATCGCATCAAGGCGATCATTGCGATTAATCCCGTTGACAGCTCAATTTTGGGTCAGGGGGGAGTTAGTCAAATAAAAGTTCCCGTAATGTTGGTGGCGGGTAGTCAAGATATTTTCGCCCCACCCGTATTTGAGCAAATTCGCCCCTTTACCTGGCTTTCTGGCTCCAATAAGTACCTAGCCTTAATCGAAAACGCCACCCACTTTTCGGCGATCGCGGAATCTACTCCTGAGAATAGTGTGTTACCTGTGCCATCTGCTTTGCTAGGCCCCGATCGCGCTGCTGTTTATTCCTATCTCAAAGCTCTGAGTGTAGCTTTTTTGGAAACCCATCTCCTCAACCGTCCTGAATATCGCTCTTATTTACAGCCATCCTATGGGACATTCATCAGTAAAGAGCCACTTAATCTTAGTATCTTACAGTCGTTGTCGGCAGTTCAGTTAAATCAAGTTTGGAATGGGTCAAATCCTCAGTCAACAAAACCACCAAATCCTCAACCTACCGCTACCCCTCCTTAGTAATATCAAGTAAGTGTAACAATTACGAATTGCGTAAATGCACGGAGTGTAGTTCAGGTAGAATATTAAACTATAAATTATATTGACTTACGGCTCAGATACCTGACTTCCTAAAGAAGTTGGGTATTTTGTTGTTCACGAATGATTTAAGTTCGTTATAGATTAGGCAAGTCTCAAGCATTCCTTTGATTAACTCAAAGCTAAACCCAAACAGATTACAATTTGTACTAAACTTTTGGCAGATAAATATGCCATTGTAATTTATATTCAAGACAATAATTTAGCTTTCTTATCTTATTTAAAAAATAAAAATCAGAAACATTTATTTTCAACGCAACAGTAAATATACTGATATTAATCTCCAAGTGAATCAGAAAAGCCAACTATTACAACCATAAGTTCAAACTCTATATGTCTTTTTTATATCTAAGTTATCACTTAGATATAATAATTTCATCAAATTGGAGCTAATTGTCAAGAAAGTCAAATATTTGTACTGAGGTATTCATGAAAACTTATTTAATAAAATCTTTTGTATATATATGCTTGTCGTTAAGAAGTATTAAGAAATCCTTATTAAAGAATATTGCAATACCTTGATTTAATTGCTAACGTGTGTATAACAACGATGCTGATGAAGCTCGGATATAGGAGAAATAAAATCTATGAGCTATACGCATTCGGTTCGATGTATTGGGCTTTGACAGGTTAAAAACGAGAAATTTCTGCCTCGTATAGACAATTATGAGGGATTGCAGATTAACCAAGAAATATCTCGTTGCTAAAGCCTCAGTTTCAGTTTGATTTCAATTGCGATTGATTATTTGTCTTACCTTGTGTCGGCAAGGAAGTAACTGAAGATTTGTGTTTGTCGGCAATAACGAAGAGTTTGGTAAGACTTAAATTTTGGAGGATAAAACCAATGGAGATTCAAGGTAAAGTAGCCCTAATTACAGGGGCTTCCCGTGGTATTGGACGAGCGATCGCCCTCGAACTAGCACAACTAGGCATAAAGCGACTGATATTGGTAGCACGCGATCGCAAAAAGTTAGTCGAGGTAGCCAATGAAATCGAGGCGATGGGCACAAAAACTGCGATCGTGCCATTAGATTTGACGCAGACAATTGAAGTGAACATCGCTGTTGCCCAACTGTGGCGCAATTACGGACAGATTCACCTGTTGGTTAATTGTGCGGGAGTCGCATACCAAAGCTCGTTTCTGCAATCTAAAATGCCCCAAGTTCAAGAAGAACTCTCTGTAAACTTGTTAGGGATGTACAACCTCACCAGTTTGATCGCTCGACGCATGGCCAGCCAAAGACAAGGGACAATTGTAAATGTATCAAGTCTGATGGGGAAAGTGGCTGCACCGACGATGGCGACTTACTCAGCTACCAAGTTTGCAATTTTGGGATTTACCCAAGCTTTGCGCCGGGAACTAGCTGAATACAATATCCGAGTGATTGCATTATTGCCTTCCCTCACCGACACAGACATGGTGCGCGACTTCAAATTATTTCGCTGGGTGATCCCGATGACTCCCCAGCAAGTGGCTAAAGCACTCGTCACCGGAATGCAAAATGACTCACCAGAAATTTTAGTCGGATGGCAAAGTCATTTAGCTGTGTTGTGTCAACGCCTCGCCCCTTGGTTGCTAGAGTTAATGTTACGAATAGCAGCTCCCCCAGCGCGAAGAAGACAACAGCCTGAAGAAAAACTCAGTTTTTTGGCTAAGATTCAGCGTGCTGGCGATTTGTTATTTTTCAGAAAAAATCAATGTGAGGCCAAGTCGCTTTAATTATTATCTCAGCGTTAACATCTTAGCAATCCTAAATCATTCGTGAACAAATAGATTCCCGACTTCTCTAAGAAGTCGGGAATCTGAGGTTTGCGATTTGGGAACTGCTAACTTACATAGATTTTAGGTGACTACAAAGCGATGCCTGCGGCGGGCTACGCCTACGCAGTTTGCATCAATAAATAAAGTTGCAGATCCAAAATTGCTGTGCGATCGCATAATGAGACATACCTTGTTTCGGAGCAACCAGAAATGCTTTCACTGTCTACTACTCTCCCCACTTTGCCCGAAATCATTGATGGCTTGCCGAATATTTCTGGTTGGGAAACAGAGGTTATCTCTGTAGTTAACCATGATAAAGCAGTATTTTTACCAACAACGAATATCCGCTTAGAAAACGTAAATGCTGTGTTTGCGATCGCCTTACACATGCACCAGCCAACTATACCTGCTGGACATGATGGTACACTGATCAGCAATCTGCAATATATGTTTGAACATCCAAATGTTGGGGATAACCACAATGCAAATCCTTTTGCATATTGTTACAGCCGCATGGGAGACTTGATCCCCGAACTCGTAAATCAAGGTTGCAATCCGCGTGTGATGTTGGATTACTCAGGTAATCTTTTGTGGGGACTGCGGCAAATGGGACGCAATGATATTATCGATAACCTAAAACGCATCACTTGCGATCGCACCTATCAACCTTATGTCGAGTGGCTGGGTACAATGTGGAGCCATGCAGTTATTCCTTCCACCCCCATACCAGATATTAAATTGCATATTGTCGCATGGCAACATCACTTTGCCGCAATTTTTGGTTGGGAAGCATTAGCGCGAGTCAAAGGATTTTCGCCCCCAGAAATGCACCTACCAAATCACCCTGATGCTTTGTTTGAATTTGTGAAAGCGCTGAAAGAATGTGGATATCGCTGGCTACTCGTTCAAGAACATTCTGTAGAAACAATTAGCGGTAAATCTCTCAGCTACAAACATTTACCACATCGTTTGATTGCTCGCAATTCCCAAGGTGAAACAATTAGCATTACAGCCTTAATTAAAACCCAAGGTTCGGATACTAAATTAGTTGCCCAAATGCAGCCTTACTATGAAGCTAAAACATTATCCAAACAACAAATTGGGAGTGTTTTTGTACCACCAATAGTTAGCCAAATTGGAGATGGTGAAAATGGCGGCGTGATGATGAATGAATTTCCTAGCGCTTTCAAACAAGCTTGGTGGGATATGGTCAATAATGGGGGAGGAAAATCAGGTGTTGTTGGGATATGTGGTACAGAATATTTAGAATTAATCGAAGCTGCTGGATGCAAACCTGAAGACTATCCAACTTGCCAGCCAGTGGGACAACATCAGATTTGGGCGCGAGTTTCAGCAGACAATTGCCAACCTGAAGCTGTAGAGAATGCCATTCAAGAATTAAAGCAAATTAATTCTAATTTTCACATGGATGGAGCTTCGTGGACAAATCATATCAGTTGGGTAAAAGGATATGAAAACGTGATTTCTCCAATGTATCAACTAAGCAGTTTATTTCATAAAAAAGTTGATAATTTACTTTCCACCGACTCATCTGAGTACCGTAATCTTTTATTGCATAACCTTTTGTTGCAAACCAGTTGTTTTCGCTATTGGGGACAAGGCGCTTGGACTGATTACGCGCGGGAAATTTACCAACGTGGCGAAAGCTTGCTGCAAAATACAAACTCTATGACTGCTAACCCAACAATAGTTACTCCAGAATAAATTGCCAAATTTCGGACTGAATTGGTAAGTTATCCAGAAGCGATGGAAGTTTTTTTAGCTAATATTAATCATCTTGAAAGTGTTTCAGTACTGTTTGATCGGTATCGTACTTTTTACAATCAGGCATCAAACCTTGAAGCTGCCAAAGAGTTTCTCAAAGAACGTTTCAAGAATAATGACTCGGTAGTGTTTGCAGCTAATGACAATGGAGAATTAGTTGGATTTACTCAGCTTTATCCCAGCTTTTCTTCAGTGTCGATGAAACGAGTATGGATATTGAACGATTTGTATGTGGAAGAGTCGTATCGCCGGAGGGGAATTGCAAAGTTATTGATGAGTGTTGCGGAAGAATACGCAAAAGAGAGTGGAGCCGTCCGAGTAATTTTAGCTACTCAAATTTCTAACATAACCGCGCAAAGACTCTATGAAGCGCGAGATTACATTAAGAATCAAGAGTTTTACCATTACGCTTTGCGGTTGCAGTAGTGGCATAACACTCAATGTTGGATGTCGCCAAACTACAATTAGACAAGCTGGGAGGTAGAGTTTAATCAAACCAAAGGTAACAAGATTTCAAATTCAGTGCCTAAACCTAGTTGGGAACGTAAATTTAATTTACCACCATGCCTGGCTGTGATAATTCGATAACTTACAGCCAAACTAGTTTCTTTACCAGTCTTTGTTTGCAGAGAAAAAGACTCCATAATTTGCTGTTGCAACTCCTCAGACATTCCAGGGCTATTGTCGGCAATGCGAATTAAAACCCAGCGAGAATCTGGTGCATCTGGGTTGTTTGCTTCTTGTGAAATTACTTCTGTAGTAATCTCAATTCGGGGTTTTTGAACAGTATTTGTATCTTCTAGATACAACTGCTGTCGCACTGCTTCATTGAGTAAAGTATCCACAGATTCGCTTAAAATATTCATCAAAACCTGATTTAATTGCCCCATAAAGCAATATACTGGGGGTAATTGTCCATAGTATTTGACGATTTCAATCTCTCCTTGAAGACGGCTATTAATTAATAGAATAATGCTATCTATACAAGCATGTAAATCTACTGGTTTAGGATAAATTGCATCGATATGACAGAAGTTTTGTAAACTAGTGACGAGTTTTTTTAATCTTTCGGCTCCGGTGCGGATACTAGCAAGCGATCGCGACAAATCTTGCTCTAAAAAATCAAATTCAATCTCTTCTTTAATCTGATTAATTGCCTGAGAAGCTGCTGGTAACTCTTTTTCATAAGCCGCTATCAGCTTGAGTAAATCTTGGCTGTAGTTTGAAACATAAATTATATTACCCCAAATAAAACCCACTGGGTCTAAAATTTCGTGCGCTACCCCGTCTACCAAACGCCCTAGATTTGCCATTTTATCATTTTGAATCATTTGGGCTTGGCTGCGTTCATAGCGCACCAGATTATCGATTCCCCGAATTTGCCAAGAAATAATATTCAACTCTTGAACATCTAACAATCTATAAGCACCAGATGCCGTTTGTACTACGATTGGTTCTGCTAATAATTCTGGCGATCGCTTTAAGCTAAGTTGCATCGCAATTAAAATCGATGTTGTATCAGCAAGCAGCAACATCGGTATGCGTGCATAGCTGTAAAGAACCTCCAATGGTTGCTGAAAAAATAACTCTTGTCCATAGGGGCGAATCAAAAATTCTAGCAGTCGCCGCCGTGAAATCATCCCAATAAATTTTTCCTGTTCTACCAAAATTACTCCTGGTAGCAGGGGATATTTTTCCAAAAAATTAGCTACTTCTCTACCAGTGCAGTTAATTTCCACCGGGAAGTTGTACATTGGTAGTTCTTGGAGGGTTGAATCTAAACCGAGATCGCGATCGCTACCCTCAGACAAAAATGGCGGTGAGATTTGGCAACTGAATTCTTCTGACACTAGACACCCTGATTTTTACAAAGACAGGTAACTGATAGACTAACATTTTACAAGTTTTCCGGTAAGCGTAAAGCAAGGGTGTCTTTAGACCTGAGAGTGTCAAATTCTTGTTAGTTCTCTAAATTCGGTTTTGGTTTAGCCGATAGATTGCCGCTTGAGACGCTTATGAGCATACATTAACTCGTCAGACCTGGCAATTAGTTGTTCTAGTGACATATTGCTTTCTGGTGAGTAACGCTCTATCCCCATACTCATCGAAAGTTGACAGATACGCTTGGGTTGTTGATTGAAGTTGTTGATATTTACTTGCAGACGCGCTTCTATGCTGTCAGCATCTTTGAAGTAGCTGGAGATAAAAACAATGAACTCATCTCCACCCAGGCGAGCAACAATATCCGAGCTACGAAAACTTTGCTTGAGTAATTGAGCCGCATCAACAATCAAAGCATCTCCCATGTCGTGACCAAGGGTGTCGTTAATCTGTTTTAGACCATCTAAATCAATGAATATAACCCAGCAGAAAGCTTTCATGCGGTGAGCAATTTTCAACTGTTGTTCAGCCAGTAAGAAGAAACCACGCCGATTATGCAAACCTGTTAGTTCATCAGTCAGCGATAACTGCCTTCCTTCCATCTCTGATTGTTTTCGGTGGCGAACTTCCTGAATGAGTTCCATCTGAGCGATCGCCTGACGACTTAGGCGGCGCAGTGCATTTAATTGCTGGTAACTTAGGTGACGAGGAATGGTATCGATGACACACAACGTTCCTATTGGAAAACCATTGGGTGTAACTAGTGGAACGCCAGCATAAAAACGAATTTTGGGGTTACTTTCTACTAGGGGATTTTTATTAAAGCGATTGTCTTTGATGGCGTTGGTAACTACCAATATATCTTCTGTTTGAAGAATGGCATGAGCGCAAAAAGCCCAATCTCTGGGTGTTTCGCTAGCTTTTAGTCCAACCTTAGATTTAAACCATTGGCGATCGGCATCGATTAGGCTAATTAAAGCAATTGGAGTCTTACAAATGTGAGCAGCAAGAGCAGTCAGGTCATCAAATGCTTGTTCAGATAGGGTATCCAGAATATTGTAGTCCGCTAATGCTTTGAGCCTTTCTGCTTCATTTTCAGGTAGAGGAGCAGCTTGGTTTTTTACAGATGAGTGTCTGAACCTTGGCAAAAAAAGTCTGGTAGGTTGGAAATTTTGCAACAACCGCAGGATTGTGTGTCCGTCATCAAAGCTGCGCGATATCAACATCTCTGCAATGAAAATCAACATTCGATTGAATATATAGAAATATTGTGTTGCATTATGTTTTTCATGCCTTTGGTTTGCTCTGTTGTTCATTTCACCCTAACTTTCACCGTGCAAATTCCCTGAATACGTCGATATTTACAATCTCTTTTGCCCAAAGCCCGGTTAAAATTATCACTATTAACCAAAAATTATCAAAACTTATTAAATTGTAAGAGTTCTTCGTCAAAACTTGATATTTTTGATGCCACTAATGTAAACGCATACAAAGTCTGGGGGTCAGCTTCCGACTGTAGTCGGGAATGAGAACGCCCTTACTGAATAAGCCGGGAAACTCTTTTTCTTCAGTTCTGCTGCTTTTTACCAAAATAGTTGGTAAAAAGCAGCAGTTAATACAGTTTTAGTAATCAATTTCAGCTTTGATCCTTGATAGGCGAGTAATATAAGCCGTGGAAAACTTACCAACCAATTCTAACCGATAGGTAAATTTTACCCAAACGACAAATCTTATGAATCAGCCGTACTTATCTCCAGATGATTTACCTTCGCATCTGACAATTCAATTGAGTGAAATACTATTTAGACAACTCGAAGAAGCAACAAAGCAAAGGTTTTTTTTAGCGTGCGACAAAATAACACGAATTTTGTTATCGAGTTGTCATTGGTATTTCAGAATTAATAGTGGAGTTCTGATGTTAATCATGATTTGTCCTGATATAGAAAGTTATCAGAACATTATGAAAACTGTTCCCCAATTCGCTGACATATTGAAAAGATTTACTAACAGAGGTAGGATTACTGTTAGCCCTCCAGCTAATAAAGGTATACCGTGGGTATTCAGCATAGATGAAATCTTGCCTGAAGGAGACGCACCCACTACCTGATACCATTTTGGATTTTGGATTTTAGATTGGAAACCGCTTGGTGTATCTGGGTTTTCTCTGTCCATCTGTCGCAATCATTTTTCAAATTCGTATGATAGATAGACTGGAAATTCTTATATCAGCCGCATCAATCATTAAATCTGAAAGATTACCCATCAATATAACAGTAAAAGCAGGAGAAATTCATAATTACGAATTACTCTTTATCTGATTCCAAAATACCACTGCGAGTAATTAGTTGCGGCCAAAGTAATACAAAAAATCCCATCCATGTCGCTACAGGGATGAAGACGAGAACTGTTAACCAGATAGTTTTAAATAGTAACCAGCTACCACCAATCAGCGTCACACCTGTGAGAATTATAGACCAGGGCTGACACCACCAAGGTTTGTAGTTCCAAGGATTTACGGGTTGTTGTTCAGACATTAGTTTTATTTGACAAATGTGTAAATGTTCCTGGAACAAGTTTAAGTCTTCCAGAGTTATTAAGGAAGTGGCTCATACCCGGACTAAAATTTGTCCTGCTCCTGGTTTTGGTTCGGGTAAATCCACCAATTTGAGGCCGTCAATTCCCGTAGCTGTTTGAATCTGATACCCTTTCATTACTTACTCCTATTGCTGTGCAAATAGTGAGGCATAACCTGTATAAGGCTTAAGGGAACAATTTAATTTGAGAGGTGTAAGACACTTTTGCCAGCAAAGCGTCTATCCAATAATTGCCTTGCTACATCTGCTATTTCCGTCCAAGAAGCTTCTAAATCGATGTGGGGAACTAAAGAACCATTGGCAACTAACTTGACTAACCGCGCTAATCCAACAGAAGCAGGTTGTTTTTTTAGTTCGTGAAACAGAATAAATCCATACAGATTCAATCCGCCTTTACCATAGAATTGGGAAGCATTGAAGGTAATATCTGCTCCAGCAGTTGCCCCGAATATGATACAGATTCCATCAGATGCTAACTGCTCCAAGACTGAAGGCAAAACCTTCCCACCTACGGAGTCAAGCACGAGATCGTAAGGCGCATATCGGTCAAATTGCTCGCCAACAATAACCTGATGCGCTTTCGCAGTTTTGACAAATTCGACTAATTCAGGGCGACGTACTTGAGCAGTAACGATCGCCCCAGCTTGAGCCGCTAATTGACAGGCAAAATACCCGACTCCTCCTGACGCACCTGTAATCAGCACTGCCCGATCCAACAATATTCCACCCCGCTCTAGAGACAGTAACGCTGTTAATCCAGCAACAGGTAAAGTTGCCGCAGATTTGAAGTCAACGGCATCGGGGAGAGATGCGATCGCATGAGTTGGCACTGCTACCTGTTCCGCCCAAGCACCCTGTCGCAAAAATCCGACAACACGGGTTCCTACTGGAAACCCAGAACCATCTCTAGCAGCAGTCTGAATAGTTCCAGCGAAATCCCAACCTGGCCGCCATCCTGCTTCTGCGCTCTGAGAGCGTCGCACTTCACCACGATTGAGCGAGACTGAAGCAACTTGGACGATCGCCTCATTTGGCAAGGACGAAGGGCGCTCAAATTTTCGGATCACCAACCGTTCGGGGACTGAAGGATCAACTACGATTGCTCGTATTGTATTAGAGTTACTCATTAGATATCTCCTATTGCTGTGTAAATAGTGAGGCATAACCTGTATAAGGTTTGAGCGGCAGGATTTCACAGGCAAGAATGCCTTCTTTTACCATTGGTAGCTTTTGTACTTGCTGGGTGACGGATTCAACACTTTCGCCTTCCCAGAGCATTACTGCACCACTCTTGTCGGCAATGTAATACATCTGACGAATTTGCTCTGAAGCGTAAAACTCCCAAGCTTGAGCAGCTTCTGGATTAACAAAGGGCAAAATCTGTTCTATGGGAATTCCTGATTTGACACGGGCAATAACTAAAACTTGCATGATTGTCTCCTTTTAAAAATCCGATATTAAACAACCCAAATCCTGTTTTTAGTTACTTATACTAATGTAAAAATCTCGTCGTTACTAGTACTACATTCAAGTCCCTTGAGGAGAGGCTATAAATGTCAAACTTGCCATATATGTTCCAACAAATATACTAGGATAATCAGCATTGCTATCAGCAACAAACCAATCAGGAATTACCTTCTGTTGTCCAACTCTCTTCTCTAAGTCCACCTGTAAGGATATATTTTCATGAACAATTTTTGCTTTGGCAATTTCTAGCATTTTTTCTACTGACTTTTGCAGCCACTCAGCTCGAACAAATAGACTATGATCTGGATGGTTGCCATAGCAAAAAGGTACAATGATCACGATATATCCTTTTTCGCTAAGTATTTTATCCACGCAAAATTGAATAATTTCTTGATCGTCTTTTTGTTCTTGAGTTTCCTTGTTAACGCTGTGAAATAACAAACCAGCTAGCACGACGGCATCAAATTTTTTATTTTCTCTAGCAAGTTCTGACAAGAAAAATGATAAATCTTGGGCAACAAACTTTCTATTTGGATAGAGTTTTAAACATTGTTCAATGGCCAATTCACTGTGATCGACTCCAAGGTAGTCACATCGAGCAGGTAGATATTTGTTTAAAGCCGCGTTACCGCATCCTAAATCCAATAAAGAAAATGACTTTTCCTTAAAAACATTATCCAGAAAACTAGATGTTGGTGTATATCGGGTGACATTTTCAGGCGATTCAAAGTAAGAATAATAGTCATTTTCAAAACGTTCTTCTTCGGATGTTTTGCGTTCAGGAACCAGATTATTCATCATAAAAACCTCACTTTATTAAGCTTATTTGATTACAACTAGAACTTACGCAAAACTACACGCTGTAGGGGCAATTCATGAATTGCCCCTACCTGAAAATCAAGGTTTCGGCTATTGTTTGCGTAAGTCCTGACAAGGTTGTTCTTGCATGATTATCAAAATCATGCAAGAACTATCAACTGAATGGGTATAAAATAATGCCTATATTTATCTTAATAACCTTTCAGAAAAAGCGATCGCTAGCAACTGGCTTTCTATTACCAGAATATTTGCTATCGTTAATTTTAAAAATATCTTTCAAGGTAGATTATAAATTCATCCTTATACGGGATGCCAGCAACCATGAAATAGTTGGGGTACTAAGGTTGATAACGGAGGCTGAAATAAAAGCCATCATCCTGAGCGTTATTACCGCGATCGCTTAGATCGATAAATGGAATTCCATAATCGAGCCGCAAATTCAGCTTATCAATTCCCAAAGCCTGATTCCATAATAATCCTAAGCCTGCGCCCACCAGAAAAGTTTGATTTGGTAAGTTATTAGGATTATCAGACTTATTCCAAACTGCTCCCATGTCTACAAATGGCGCGAGTTGAATCGTGGATAATCCAGCTTCATCGCGTTGAACTGTGATCCGATCTTCAATGGCCACCCGAAATCCATTATCCCCAGAGCGGATATTTTGGCGATATCCCCGTACAGATTGTCCGCCGCCAATGACGAATTGCTGTGAAGGTAAGAGACTATCTGGTGTTAGTTGTAAGTCTGCTTGGATGAGCAACAAGTTATCGTTATTGAGTTGCTGTACGCGCTGTACTTGACCTAGCCAACTGAAAAAGCGACCATCAGGTGTGGGGTCATTGTTGATAGTTGCATCCAAGATGTCAATGCCAAAACTAAATTGCGATCGCAAAAACCAGGCTCCACGAGGATCGCGCTTAAGATAATCTTGACCAAATTTAATTACACTGGTGCGACTAACGCCATTGGCATCAGGCCCAATGCCAAAGGGCGTTGCAAGGTTATCAAAGAGAAAAGTTTGACCATCTTGGTAGGTAAATCCCAAGGATAGGGCAAATTCTTCTCTTGGCGATCGCATCAACGGTTGCCGATAATTGATTTCATAAAGATCCTGATTTGCCCGAATGCCAGATACATCAAAGGGTGGCTCAGTAATTTCGTTGTTATAAAATGCCGCTCTAATCTGTACCTTGCCGTTCATGGCATTAACGGGAACCTGATAGCTAAAATCAAAGGCATCGGAACCACCAGAAAACGAATGGTAATAGGAACCTGCTAACTCATCTCCCATACCAGTTAAATTGCGATCGCGCAGTTCAACACCCAATCTTTCCGCACCAATACTGGGAGGCGAATAATTATCTACACCCAAGCTACCAGTTAAAGAATTTGCCTCTTCAACTCTCACAATTAGAATACTTTGACCAACCTTACCCGTTGGACGCAGACGTGCTTCTACATTTTTAAATAGGGGATCGAGTCGCAGTAACCTCAGTTGATCTTCGAGTTTAGCAGTATTGAGAGGGACACTAGCACCTAGCTGGATGCGACTACGAATATAAGATGGGTTTAATTTTCGTGTTCCTTGGATTTCAATCTCTGCTAAACGCCCTTCGATAACACGAATTACCACAACACCATCTGTGCTACCAGGTTGTTGAGCCTCTGGAATCGCTCTGGAATTTATATAACCTTTATTTAAGTAAAGTTGGGTAATAGCATCTGCGGCTTGTCTGATTTCTTCTAAAGTCAAGTCCCGTTCTTCATAGGGTTTTACAACTGGATTAAAGTCATTTTCACTAAAGACTGTGCTATCTACGACCTGAATTTTGCGAACCCGAATGCGTTGTGGTGTTTCTGGTTGTGGCGGCGACGATTGGGGGTTCGGTTCAGGTTGATTAAGGTCAGTTGGGGAGGGCTGCGGTGTCTGTACTATTTGTAACTCTGGGGAACTGCTATTTTGAGCCGAGTCAGAAGTAAAAATATTGGCTGTAGCTCTCAGTTCATTTGCTGTTACAATCCAGATCGCAGGCAGAATTAACAAACCGCACTGCAAACTGAAACTGTGCTTACTCCATTTAATAGTTACCAGACTCAGTAAGGCATCTAACTGATGAGAGAAATAGACAATTCCTTGCTGAGTCTTTGCTTTCGGCTTAACACCAGTTCCTGTTTCTTTTCTCATTTATCCTCAATGGGGTGCCTAATCTTACGATTGGGCTGATTTTAATTTTTGAGTATGCTATGGCTGTATAAATATTTCAATATCATATTTTTGACATTCCAATTTCAGAAGATTTGTAACTAAAAAATAATAAACAGTAATTATTCTCTAAGTGAAAGCCCTTAGCATTATATTGTGGTAATAGGTAGAAAACTTGGGAATACTTCGATGTTACCACTGATCTCCATTGTCATCGTCAATTACAACCGGGAGTTTTACATTGGAGAAGCGATCGCCAGTGTGTTAGCGCAGACATGGCAAGACTTTGAACTGCTGGTTTGGGATGATGGCTCTACAGATGGCTCAGTGGCGATCGCTGACGCTTATGCTCAACAAGATGGACGAGTGCGGGTGATAAAAGCACACCATCAGGGAACGGCTGCGGCTTGTAAAGCAGCAATCAACCAAACTAGCGGCACTTACATCGGGTTGGTAGACAGTGATGATATCTTAGACCCCACCGCCCTTACAAAAACTGCCACCGTACTCAACAGCCATCCCGAAACGGGATTTGTTTACACTGACTACTTAAATATTAATGAAGAGGGCAAAGTCATCAGCTACGGTCATCGCTGTGACATTCCCTACTCCCAAGAAGGTCTGTTGGTAAACTTCATGACTTTCCACTTCCGCCTAATGCGCCGTTCAATTTACGACCGAGCGGGAGGTGTTAACGAGTCTTTCTCTCGCTGTGCTTATGATTATGACCTATGCCTGCGACTTTCAGAAGTAGCTCAGGTGCGCCGGGTTCAAGAGCCACTCTACCTCTACCGAATTCATCCTCAAAGCCTCTCGATTACCAGAAGAACAGAACAAATTCTTTGGTCTAAGCGAGCGATCGCTCAAGCACTTAGGCGACGCGGATTAGCAGACAAGTTGCAAATTGATGTAGAATTGCCCGCAGGTCGCTTCATATTGCGTCGTAAAAAATCTCTACTGCCCAGCATTGCCGCTTCTGTGGTAATTATGATGCCTCTGCTGACAGCCATAAGTGCTGGATTAGCCCAAGCACAACAAATTCTTCCCGCAGTTGATGGGACAAACACAATTGTTACACCCAACGGCAATCGACTTGATATCACTGGCGGTACAACTTCTGGAGATGGTGTTAACCTGTTCCACAGTTTTCAACAGTTTGGGATTTCACCAGAACAAATCGCCAACTTTCAAGCCAATCCTGCTCTGCAAAATATCCTTGGTAGAATCACGGGCGGCAATGCTTCTATTATCAATGGTTTGATTCAGGTTACAGGTGGTAGTGCTAACCTCTTTTTGATGAATCCAGCCGGATTTATTTTTGGAGCAAACGCCAGCTTAAATGTCCCTAGTGCTTTCACGGCGACAACAGCAAACGGCATTGGCTTTGGCAGCAGTTGGTTCAATGCCATCGGTATTAATGACTACACAGCCTTAGTAGGAAACCCCAACGGATTTGCCTTTAATACCAACCAACCAGGAGCGATCGTTAACGCCGGGAATTTGGCAGTAGGTACTGGACAGAATTTGAATCTATTGGGCGGTACTGTAGTGAACCCTGGGCAACTAACAGCACCGGGGGGGCAAATTGCGATCGCATCCGTACCAGGGCAAAACTGGGTGCGTCTCAGTCAGCCAGGAAATCTTTTAAGTCTAGAAATTCAGCCCCTCGCATCTAGTAGCAACCAACCCAATAACTGGACAATTCCCATTGCATCTTTACCAGAATTGCTCACAGTCGGTAACACTGGATTAACTGCCAATCCTGATGGAACCGTACAACTGGCAGGCTCTAACGTCACGATTCCCACAGATCCAGGTACAACCATTGTTTCTGGCAACGTGGATGTATCGAGTCAAAGGGGCGGTACAGTAATTGCTTTGGGTAAACAAGTGGGGGTGATTGATGCCAATATTAACGCCTCTGGAACCAATGGCGGCGGTACGGTGCTAATTGGCGGTGATTATCAAGGTAAGGGAACTTTACCGAATGCAGATCAGACTTATGTTAATTCCAATTCCGTCATTAATGCCGATAGTAATTTGAATGGAAACGGGGGGCGTGTAATTCTTTGGGGCGACAATACAACGCAGTACTTTGGGAACATTTCGGCTCGTGGCGGAGCAAATGCTGGGAATGGTGGTTTTGTAGAAGTATCAGGCAAAAATTTCTTGACCTTCAGGGGTCATGTAGATGCTTCAGCCCCCAATGGCTACTTTGGAACTTTATTATTAGACCCTACCACATTGACCATTATCGATGCCGCAGCAGGGACAGGTGATTTTGATGGCACGGCTAGCAATATTCCCTTTGACCTTGCAGATAGTGGTGCTAATACCGTTTCTTGGGGTGCGATCGCTGCTTTGGGATTCGGTGCAAATATCAACTTACAAGCCACAGGTAATATTACCATCAATGACATCACCGGAGCTACACCCGGAGTAACTACCCTTGGTGTTGCTACATTAAACTTAGGCAATGGCGGTAGCTTCAACTTAACCTCACAAAGTGGTTCTGTAATCTTTGCTAATCTCACCAACACAATCGAGACAAACGGGGGAGCAATCAGCATTTCAGGAGCTAGCCTATCACTGGGAAATTTAGATACAAGTACTAATTTTTCTGGCAATAGCGGCAACGTAACCTTGTCTGCGAGTGGCGACATCACTGCGGGCAGCATTATCGCCAGTGGTCAGGGCTACTCCTCCGGTAATATTACAGTCCAAAGTACTGGTGGTGGAATTACTCTAAATAACCTCGACACCAGCAATGTTCAAGGATTTGGATATGGTACTACGGCTGGAACAGTAAATTTGAGTGCCGCAGGCAATATCCTCACAGGTACGATTAATTCTTTTTCAAATGATGCTAACAACTCAGGTACGGGTGGCAATGTAGTAGCAACAACCACAGGCGGCAGTATCACCACAGGGGCGATTAACTCGTCTGTATTCAAAACCGGAGGTGGCGATTTTATCGGTACGGCTGGCGGAGTTAGCTTAACTGCTACAGATAATATCACCGTTAATGGCGCGATTGATGCCTCAGCGATCGCCACCTTTGAAGGTGATGGAAATGGTACTGCAAATGTTACAAGTGGTGCGGTCAGCTTAACTGCCACAAATAATATCATAGTTAATGGTGCTATTGATACCTCAGCCACTGCCACGGGATTTGATACACAAGGTGTTACAGGTGGTAGCGTTACTTTACAAACTACCAATCCCTTTGGCAGTACAATTCGCTTTAGCAGCATCAACACACAGGCCACAATCTTTACTGATAATGCTAACGTTGTTCAAGGTGGCGATGTGCAAAGCAATGTGCAAGTGCTAACCAATGGACTAGTTCAAGGAATAGGGACAATTAATGATACTGGTGTAACGATCGCAACTGGTGGATTTTTTATTAGTCAAGGAGGTGCGATCGCTCAAGTTCTAGCGGGAGGTACTGTCACAATTCGACACGATGGTGGCCCAAACAATGTGCCATTTACCGTAGGTGATGCAAGCGTGAATGGCATAGCAGGATCAATTAATACAGGCGACAATTCAATCATCGCTTCAAATAGCTTTCCAGTTTTACCTAATGGTGGAGATGCTAGCGGCACTCCAACGGGTATCACTATTACTTCCGTCAACACCCCGCCTACATTAACGACAAACTCATCGCTACCCGATACCCAGACAAATCAACCTGTTACCTTGACGTTCTCTAGTTTGGCTCCACTGGTCACGGATGCTAATAATGACATTACCACCATCCGGCTTGATGCGGTAAATACGGGAACTCTGACTGTCAATGGCGTTCCCGTAACCACTGGTGTTACTTTATCTAGCGACGATACTTTGGTGTACACACCTCCCACAGATACTAATGGGTCATTAAATGCTTTAACTATCAGTGCAAGCGATCGCGTATCCTCTTCAGCACCAACACAAATAGGAATCAACGTCAGCCAGGCTCCTACCCCAATTCCTACCCCAATTCCTACCCCAATTCCTACCCCAATTCCTACCCCAATTCCTACCCCAATTCCTACCCCAATTCCTACCCCAATTCCTACCCCAATTCCTACCCCAATTCCTACCCCAATTCCTACCCCAATTCCTACCCCAATTCCTACCCCAATTCCTACCCCAATTCCTACCCCAATTCCTACCCCAATTCCTACCCCAATTCCTACCCCAATTCCTACCCCAATTCCTACCCCAATTCCTACCCCAATTCCTACCCCAATTCCTACCCCAATTCCTACCCCAATTCCTACCCCAATTCCTA
>NZ_WBKM01000373.1 GCF_015714725.1 Nostoc sp. WHI | reverse complement strand
GAGAATTTATGCAATAAATATATTGAATTCGGGTGGTTGTTTATTAAATTCGGGTGGTCGTTTATTAAATTCGGGTGGTCGTTTATTAAATTCGGGTAGTCGTTTATTGAATTCGGGTAGTCGTTTATTGAATTCGGGTAGTCGTTTATTGAATTCGGGTAGTCGTTTATTGAATTCGGGTAGTTGTTTATTGAATTCGGGTAGTTGTTTATTGAATTCGGGTAGTTGTTTATTGAATTCGGGTAGTTGTTTATTGAATTCGGGTAGTTGTTTATTGAATTCGGGTAGTCGTTTATTGAATTCGGGTAGTCGTTTATTGAATTCGGGTAGTCGTTTATTGAATTCGGGTAGTCGTTTATTGAATTCGGGTAGTCGTTTATTGAATTCAAGCAGTGGTTAAGGGAACTCCAAAAAATAAATTATTCAATTTCTGGACTTCACTACGACTGTCCCTCCCTCTGCTCAGGAGTTGGGGTGGGGTGTTAGGGACTTTTGCAAGAGGTCTAATGCATTGGATTCAACTGCGTAGCGTAGGGTAAATTAATTTTTGCAGGTAAATGCAACAAAAGTGCAGGTTGATACAACAAAGGTGCAGGTTAAGAGACTTGTATACACCACCGTAGTATTAGGCGAATAGAATTTGCTACTAAACCAGGACTTACGCAAACAATAGCCGAAACCCTTATTTTTAGGTAGGGGCAATTCATGAATTGCCCCTACAGCGTGTACTTTTGCCTAAGTTCTATAAACAAACCAAGTCCACCTCCGTGGAAAGCGTGAAAAATCAAGGGTTTTTAACCCACGGAGGTGGGTTTTGTCTGTATAGCCGCAACTTCCAGTCGCCAGGGCTAAAAAATTCTCAATCACAAAGACGCGATAAATCGCCGTCTCTACAATAATGCATTGGATTCAACTATTAGTTCTTTAACGCGATCGCGCGGTAAGCCTAACTCTTGACTAAGAGCGGTTTCAAGTTTGCTTATATCTGTGATTGGAAATTCAAATACTATCCTTGTGAGAACTGAGTTGTTGGTTTTAACGTTCACCCGTGAAACTCCTTTTTTGGGGAGAATTTCCACTTTGATTGCTATTATCTTCTTCATAATCTGTCGTGCCGATTGGGTATCTGCTAGGAGATATTTTTTGGTGAGATTGGAGTGACTTAAAATCCGATCTCCGACAAAGCCGCTCCCCAGCCAAAAAACTAACCCAATCAACGGCAAGGACAACCAAAACACAAAGCCTAACGATCGCAACGCTTGAAAAAGTTGAAGTTGCTGCATAGAAGGTATAAGGTTGAGTGTTTCCCGTCACTTTTGCGTCATCTTTTTACCTTAATCTAAAATTAGCAAGGAAAAATTACGGCAACCTGAGCAAATGGGATGTTGATCTTACTAGTCGAAGATGACCCATCGCAGTTAGAGCCACTGCGGGCAGCCTTATTGAAGGTGGGGCATACAGTTGATGCGATCGCTGATGGGGAAACAGCGCAGTGGTTTGCCTTTCACAAAGACTATGACTTGCTGATTCTAGATTGGATGTTGCCTAAAATCAGTGGCGTAGAATTGTGTCAAGTATATCGACGAGCAGGTAAGCTGACTCCTGTCTTGATGCTGACGGCGAAAGACACGGTTTTAGATAAAGTAATGGGTTTAGATGCTGGAGCCGATGATTACTTAGTAAAGCCCGTAGATGTTCTGGAGTTATTGGCACGAGTCCGGGCACTAGGAAGGCGATCGCCTATGTGGCAAGGAGATATACTTAGCTTGGGCGATTTGCAACTTCATTTATCCACTTTGACGCTAGAACTTGGTTCGTTGACAACTCAACTTTCTAGCCGGGAGTTTCAATTGATGGAGTATTTAATGCGTCATTCCCGCCAAGTATTATCTCATAACCAGATTGAGCAAGCCCTTTGGAGCTACGGAGAGGAACCAGAAAGTAATGCAGTAACTACCTTGGTTCGCCGCTTGCGCCAGCGCCTACAAACCATTGGTGTAAAAGATTGGATAGAAACAGTCCATCGAATGGGCTATAGAATAAATCCGCCTTTCTAAACCGTTAGGAGGCAGGGGAGGCAGGGGGACAAGGGGACAACGGGACAAAGAGAATAACCAATGCCCCATGCCCAATGCCCAATGCCCAATGCCCAATGCCCAATGCCCAATTCCCAATGCCCAATGCCCCATGCCCAATGCCCCATGCCCAATAACAAATGTTTGATCGTAGCCGTCGTAATCTTGCTCACTGGTTTGCCCTGTCAATGGGTGGAATTTTGTTCGCTTTTGCAGGGGTAGGCTATTGTTTGAGTGTAGAAGAACAGTTGCGAGTTTTTGATGATGAACTCTTTTCACAAAGTAAAGTTTTTGCTGCCAAGACTCAATACTCGCTTTATCAAAGTCAATGGAGAAATCAGCGCAGCAAAACTCCCATAGAAAACGGAGCATCTTTGAATGGCGACCTAATATATGCGCGATGGTACAACTCTGATAAACAACTTTTGCAATATATCGGTTCATTGGGTAACAATCAGTTGACAGCAGAACCAGGATTTCAAACGCTACAACTACCACTAGGTGCTGAATATTTGATAAGAACCTGGGTTCGCCAAGTCACAATTCCTATTTTTGAAGATAAGCGGCTCATTGGCTACTTCCAAGCAGCAGTGGCAATGAACTCTCTACGCGTTAACCTGAACCAAGCCCGCTTGTTTTTAACTTTTGGGGTTCCTGTGACCTTTGGTGTCATAGGCATTACAGGTTGGTTTTTAGGCGGATTGGCAATGCGACCAAGCCTTCGTGCTTATCAGCAATTGCAGCAATTTACAGCCGATGCTTCTCATGAACTACGTACACCTGTTGCTACGATATTGAGCAATGCCCAAGTTGCCCTGATACCCCCCGAAGACTTGTTGGAGCAAAAATTGCGGTTGCAAAATATCGCCCAAACAGCTAAGTCCATGAGTACGCTGATCAATGATCTGCTTTTTTTGTCACGTCATAATGGTTCCCTTGCGGAAACCGGATTAAAACCCGTTGATTTGTGTGAGATATTGCGATCGCTGGCACAGGATTTCGCAGCCCTTGCTCCTGCCCAAAGTCTCAATTTCAATGCTCACCTTCCAGAGCGTCCCATCATGTTAAAAGCCGATGCTAATTTGCTCAAACAAGCTGTGATTAATCTTCTAACTAATGCCTTCAAGTACACACCAGCAGACGGTAAGGTAGAATTACATCTTTTTACCCAGTCTCACTACGCAGTAATTCAAGTCAAAGACAACGGGATTGGCATTCCGTCCACTGATTTGCCACATATATTTGAGCGTTTTTATCGTGTAGATACTGTCCGATCTCGGCAAACAGGCGGCTTTGGACTCGGACTTGCGATCGCTCAACAAATTGTGCAACGATACGGAGGGCAAATTACTGTAAATAGTATGCTGAGTCAAGGCTCCACATTTCAAATTAGCCTTCCCCTGAAACTTTGACAATGTTTTTCGCTTTCGACTATAGGGTTCCTATTTGATTTGTGAACAAAATTAAGTACTATTGATAATACTTTTACAGTTGCATATCAAGGTTTTCTCCCTATTAAAGTAAGATTCATCCCACATTTACATTTCGTAAATATGCCAAACTCCAGTAATTTTCATAATTTTATAATTCTCTATTTCGGAAAATTAAGATATTTTATTAGTACTGTCCTATTTTTGAACAACTGCTGATAATTCATTATTCAAAAACTGCGGCTCTTTCAATAATAAACCATTCATGGTACAAGATTGCTAAGAAAAATTCTTCATTCTTAAGGCGATCGCATACGGCTATAAATCCCGAAAAGAAAGGATCATCTTCATAGGTAGTATCCGATAGGAAAAGCGTTACAGAATTCTTATCCCCACTCCAGATACAACGAATTATGGTGATATTAGGGTGATGTGATTTATCTACAGGTAATAATGTTGGGCATCCTTCCACTAATAAAAATTCTGGCTGTTCATATCTTAAAACCGATTCCCAATTTTCTGGTCCTTCATGTTTCTCAATAATCCTATCCCACCTAACTAACTTGATTTTTTCTAGAGTTTCTGTCGATAATTCTGAGATTTTCATAGCTGTTTACTACAGTTAATAAATTGGCTCTTTATTACTTCTTATGCTAGTCCGCAGGTAAAATGCTAAACTTTTCGTGATTTAGGATATAGCCAAAACCTAAACAAACGGCTAACTCTAGGCATGACAACATAGGTCAACAGCAAAACCATAGTAATTGTAATAAGCAACGAAATAATCAAGGGCGGGAAACCACGAATTAGGGGTGTTATAAATGTATTCAACAAATTAATCAACACAAATACAGCTCCCCAAGTTAGCAATGCTGTTTTATAGCGTGGTGGAGTTTTTAATGGTTGACCGGGAAGAGAAAACCAAGCTTCTAATCCACTGATTTGTTGAACATCAGCGTCAGATTCAACTAAAGGTTTAGCTTGAGTTAGCCAGTATTCGCGATCGCGCGATGTCATCCACACTTTCAAATTTTCATAACCGTCAAACCGGAAAATAATCACATATTCATTTCGCACCCCAAGTTGAGGACGAATCACATTTGTTCCCATGTGACCAGTATAGGTTCTGGCAACACTGGTAATATCTTTTAACCAAGCCTCATAAGCGGTTTCGCATCCTGGTTTGACAAGTTGTGTAATAACTACGGTTACAAATTGATCGTCCTGTTCTATCTCCATTAGTTATGTCACCATCAAGTTAGTAAATGTTACTTTTTGTAACGTAGCATGATTAAGTCAATCAATTTTGGATTTTGGATTTTAGATTTTGGATTAAAAATCTAAAATCGTTCGGCTGAGGCTCACCACGAACTCTAAAATTTAGTCATTCTCTAGCCAAGGGATATCCAGCTTTCCCAACTTCAAGTCGGACAACGTTAGCAGGAACGACACCTGTAGGAGGAGGTAAAAACATTCCACCGTTGGTAACGACATATATCGCGGTGCAATCGTCCTCGCTTTGACCAAAAGCCACGGCTGTGCTACCTATTACACCTGACTCGGCTTGAGCAATGATGGTTGTACTGCGATCGCTTGCAATTCGCACTACACTGTTGTAGATGTGCGTTGCTCCGTAAAGACTGCCTTCCACATCAAAGGCAAAGTCATCAATATTAGTCTGCTCAACAAAGATTTCCGGCTCACCGGGTTCATTTCCAATACCAACGGGAATCCGCAACAACAACATTTTTTCTGTATTTGAAACGTAGAGGAAATCACCAAAACGCTTCAAGCCATTTGCAGCCGGAATGACGTTCTCGGAATTACTACGAGCAAGCATTGAATGTTCTAGCCAAATAGATCCACGACGTTGAGCGATATCAATCAGCCAAATTGCACCCCGATAGGAATCTGCTGTTAAATACTGAGTGCCAGAAAGTGGAGTAATGCCGTTGAGAAAGATCGCCTCTGGCAGTGTCAGCAAGGTTTCTACTGTACCATCTGAGGCAATTAAAGAAACCACAGGTATAGAATCAGCATTCCAGCCTGTTGCGATTAAACCCCCGTTGGCAGTGAAAGCAAGACCACTCACTTTGCCTTCAACACTGGCATGAATCTGCTGATTGCCATCTAGGGTAATGCGAACAATCTCGCCAACTTCGTGATTAGTTACAAAGATTGTGCCATCTGGAGCGTAGGCGTAGCCCGCCGCAGGTATCGCTAGATTTTCCAAAAAAGTATTGACTGGGAACGAGGTAATAACTTTGGCAAGTGCTAATTCAATCGGCTTATCTGCGTAAATAGACGGTAAACCTGCGGGATTTCCCATATTAACCTACCACTGTAATTGAATGGGGCCACCAAACTTTCGCATCTCTGCAAAAAACTGTCCTTGCGCTCCTCCATCGGCAAGTGTTGCCAAATAGACTGCGGTTTGCGCTCCTTCTTCTGCTGTGAACGGGGCATTATCTCCCCCCATATCTGTCTTCATCCAACCAGGAGAATAGGCATTTACAAGAATATTAGTATCTTGGAGTTCCTTCGCCAGAATCACCGTTAGTCCATTTACTCCCAGCTTCGAGAGTCGATAGGAGGGTGCTAAAGGGTAGTAGTCAGTGGGAACTGACACCAGAGATGCCATTTCTGTTGAGATATTGACAATGCGACCGTAGTTTTGCACCTTCATCAACGGAATTAATGCTTGAGAAATTCTAAGTACCGCTAGAACATTAGTTTCAAAGGTGGATCGCATCGTTTCCAATTGAACAGTCAGTAAGCTGGATTCCTCCGGCTTCGTTGTGGGATTTACGCCTGCATTATTGACCAGAATATCTACTTTGCCGTAAGTTTCACGCAGCCACTCAGTAAACTGCTGCACACTTCCATCATTGGTGACATCCAGCGTGTGATAGTCAACATCAAATCCTTCATTGGTAAGCTGCTGTTTAGCAGCAAGACCATCGGTTTCATTCCGACTCGTCAGAATTACGCTGTTGCCAATTTGGGATAATTGACGGGAAATTGCATATCCTAGACCTCGATTACTGCCTGTTACCACAGCAATCCTTTTTTGATTTGTCATTTTGATGACCTTCAAACTGCTTTTAATTTTACTTTACTGAGGTACTATAAATTAATCAAATTGATTGCAACAATATATTCAATCAATGGCATTGATTTGTCCTGCATTTACCTGAACTCACTTACAATGACAATGTATATTTAGTTTCGTATGACTACTTAAACCGCGACTTTCGCATCGAACATAATTCTGCTGGATCATTAGTGATTATTTCAACAGTAAGCCAATTTATTTTGGTGCATTTCTATAGTATGAGTAAATTAATTTTTCAGGTTTTATTAGATTATTCAATCAAAAACTTAAATTTTTTGGTTTCGCGAATAGTATTAAAATCAGGATCAGTTTTTGCCATATTTCTACTTTCTTCAAAATTTAACCTAAGTGCGATTTTGAAATTCTTTATCGCTCGTCTACTATTACCTATCAGTGCATAAGATCGAGCTTTATTATACCAAGCAATATGATTGTCAGGTTTAATTTTTAAACCTTTATTTAAGCTAGTAATAGCTTCTTTATAACGTCTTAGTTTTATAAGAGCAAAGCTTTTATTAAAGCAAGTTACATAGTCATTAGGTTTCAATTCAAGAGCCTTATTACAACTAATAAGCGCCTCTTTATAGCGACCTAAGTAATATAAGGTATAACCTTGATTTGCCCAACTTAGCTCAAAATCAGACTTCAATTCAAGCGCTTTATTGAAGTTGCTAAGGGCTTCTTCATAAAGTTTAAAGTCTTCTCTAGAAAAATATTGATTATAAAAGTTGTGTAAGCTCAAACCAATTTCTAAGGCTTTTCCAAAAATAGCTACTTTTCCGTCATTAGAATATTTTTTAAGCAATAGATAGCCTCTATTATTCCATGCTAGGTAGTTATCGGGTTTAATTTTCAGTACTTTATCAAAACACACTATAGCTTCTTTATAAGATCCTAAGTTGTAAAGAACATATCCTCGGTCATGCCAAGCTTCATCGTAATCAGGTTTAAATTTCAATGCTTGGTCATGGGAGGTAAGCGCTTCTTCATACTGTTCTAAATTTCCTAGTACCTTACCTCGACTGTTCCAAACTTCATGATTATCAGGTTGAATTTTCAGCGCTTGGTCGAAGGATGCGATCGCTTCTTCATAGCGTTCTAAATTCCCTAGCGCATTGCCTCGATTATTCCAAACTTCATGATTATCAGGTTGGATTTTCAGCGCTTGGTCGAAAGATGCGATCGCTTCTTCGTACTGTTCTAAATTCAACAGTCCATTGCCCCGATTGTTCCAAGCTTTGTAATTATCAGGTTGAATTTTTAGCACTTGGTCATAAGATGCGATCGCTTCTTCGTACTGTTCTAAATTCAACAGTCCATTGCCCCGATTGTTCCAAGCTTCGTATTTATCAGGTTGAATTTTCAGCGCTTGGTCATAAGATGCGATCGCTTCTTCATAGCGTTCTAAATTCAACAGTGCAATACCCCGATTATTCAAAGCTTCATGATTATTAGGTTGGATTTTCAGCGCTTGCTCGAAAGATGCGATCGCTTCTTTATACTGTTCTGAATTTAACAGTGCAATACCCCGATTATTCAAAGCTTCATGATTATCAGGTTGAATTTTCAGTGCTTGGTAATAAGAGGCAATTGCTTCTTCATACTGTCCTAGATTCAACAGTGCATTGCCCCGATTGTTCCAAGTTTCGTAATTATCAGGTTGAATTTTCAGTGCTTGATCATAGGAGGTAATCGCTTCTTCATACCGTCCTAAATTAAACAGCGCACTCCCCCGATTGTTCCAAGCTTTGTAATTATCAGATTGAATTTTCAGTGCTTGGTCATAAGATGCAATCCCTTGTTCATATTGTTCTAAATTCAACAGTGCAATGCCCCGATTGTTCCAAGCTTCGTAATTATCAGGTTGAATTTTCAGCGCTTGTTCATAGGAGGCGACCGCTTCTTCATACCGTCCCAAATTCAACAGTGCATTGCCTCGATTGTTCCAAGCTTTGTAATTATCAGGTTGAATTTTCAGCGCTTGGTCATAAGATGCGATCGCTTCTTCGTACTGTTCTAAATTCAACAGTCCATTGCCCCGATTGTTCCAAGCTTCGTATTTATCAGGTTGAGTTTTCAGCGCTTGGTCATAAGATGCGATCGCTTCTTCATATTGTCCTAAATTAAATATTGCAATGCCCCGATTGTTCCAAGCTTCGTATTCATCAGGTTGAATTTTTAGTGCTTGGTCATAGGAGTCAATCGCTTCTTCATACCGTCCTAAATTCAATAACACAGTGCCCCGATTATTCCAAAGTTCGTAATTATCAGGTTGAATTTTCAGCGCTTGGTCATAGGAGGCAATCGCTTCTTCATATCGTCCTAAAATTAATAACGCAGTGCCCCGATTGTTCCAAGATTCGTCAAAATCAGGTTGAATTTTCAGTGCTTGGTCATAAGAGGCAATCGCTTCTTCATATCGTCCTAAAATTAATGACGCAGTGCCCCGATTATGCCAAACTTCGCAAAAATGGGTTTTATTTTTTATCGCTTCATTATAAGCGTCAATTGCTCCTTTATAATCTTGCTCAATTAGATGTAAATTCCCTAGTTCGAACAATAATGCACTTTTTAAAGTAACTGTTTGATGGTCTTCTGCAATTAGTTCTTGAATGGTTATTATTTTTTTATTCCTTTCTTCTGCGGTTAAAGTAGTATATTTTTTATAGTCTCCTACTGGGAATATCCGTGATGATTCTTGCTTTAGAATTTCTGGATCTATGGGAAATTCAAACATTCCAGAACGCCAATCAAAAAAGTCAGGAGCGCGTTGGATAAAATACTTAATAGCAAATTGAGGTAGCAAGAACACGAAACAAATATTAAAGCTATCTCTAAAACTTTCCCTCTGTTGGTTGAGATTAATTAAAACCGGTGGCACACCCTTCCAACTATATGAATAAATATCCTTACTATTCCAACCAGTCAACATTTTACATTCTTCATATTCATAAAATGAAGAATGTAATCCTGTAATAAATAAAATTTTTATGCTTTCTTTATTATCTAATTTATCAATTATTTCGTATAAATTATTAGCATATTTATTTAAGCGTAAAACTTCTATACTTTTATCTTTAATATCTTCCTTTACTTTGGTAATTATCCGCTCACCTTCTGCTGGAGAACAACGGACAAATAATAAGCCAAAACCTTCTATAAAGTTAAAAGTACGGACTAAGGCTTGGTATTCTTCGTCTCCTTTTACTGCGAAATCATTATCCCAATTCGTCAGTTTTAATACCATAATCGTAGTCAGATAATACTAACTATTAGCGGGTGATGATACAGTTACTTATCTTCGGATGGGTACAAGAGATTGTAAATGTCTTGAAATTCTTTAATTCCTTTAATGAGAGGATGAATATCATACCAGACTTTGCTATTTCCCTGATTATCCAAATCACGATATTCTAAAATACAACGATTAAATAATAATCCCCGATACAGTGGTTCATTTTCTATCTGTTTAAAATGATATACTTTAGCCAGTGCCTCCCATTCATTAGCAAATACGGTATTTCTATAAGTATTTCGCAACTCGCTAATTGACCGTTGTAAGGCTCTATTACTAATTATTTTGGCGCTAGTGTATTTAATTGCCTCCTTCATTAATAATAACAAATTCCGCACATGACCACCACTCATGAGGCATAGTTGCTCTAACGCCTCCCTATCCTCAAACATATCCACAATAGATAAACTAGCATCTATAGAACTCAGCCGTTTTTGCAAGACTTCCATAACTTTATTTATTCCATCTTGATAGCTTTGATTTTCAGGAGTTTGCACCATAATCATTGGCAATACTTGAGGATTTCCATAGATATTTGCTATATCTACTGCTCGATTAGAATAAAGTAAAGAAATAGGTACTGTGTAAACTAGATGGCAATCTAAAGCTTGGAGTTGTTCGCTGCGGTCTAGAAAAATCTGCTCATGATTGCTACGTCCATCTTCTTGAGCAATAGGGACAATCCGATCTAAGTTGTCAACAATTAACACTAGTTGAGAATATCCTGAAGGTAAGTTATTTTTTGCATCTTTAATAAAATCATTTAACGCTTCAATTAAAGTTATTGTATGGGGGTTGACTCGTTCACGAATTTTTTGGCGTTGGCTAGGTTCAGCTCGTAAACTCGCTGTGATTTTGGCAAATTGGGAGATTTTTGCTTCTATGGTTAATTTATCTAGTGATACTTCAGTCAGTGCCAAATCTTTTAAATCTTGCCAGCGGTTGTTTAACCAGTTCAACAAACTGGCAGGAGAAGCATTATCTTTTAACGCTTCTAATAAATGTCGTGTACAAGCTAAGAGAATATCTGTATATTGGGCATCTTCTGGCTGAATATCTGCTTCATCGGCAGCAAAATAAACCACAAAGCAGCCTTCCTCATCTAAATATTTTTGCAACCGCAGCAATTCTGTTGACTTTCCTGCACCGCGATGACCTGCATAAAGTTGACAAGTCATTCTGTCTGAATACAAAATCTCTTTACCTATTTCTACTAGGATGTCGCCATCTCCCCGCACAGCCTGACAATCTACATATTTGGGATCGCCAGCAGGTAAGGGTCGAAAAGGGTCAAAAACATTATATATCCGCTTTAAAAGTGCAAAATCTTGCGTCATAGGTTAAAGTCTCTCGATATGGACGATTTTAGCAACTGTCTTGTGATGTCAAATGATTCTTGAAAAAGTCAATGTTAATAAAGTATTTCTCGTTTATAAATGCTGGCATTAAACAATCCGGTTGACAATTGTCCACACTTCCCCATCTGAGCGGACATAGGGAACGGAGATTGTCTTGAACCCAGTAATGAAGGGCTTGTAATAAATCTGCCAATACATTGGACTCAGTTGATTGGCACAAGCCTTAAGAAAACGGACTTCTGTCGCCAGTTCCCCAGCTAGCTGATTTATGCGTTCAGCATGAACTTGTGCTACTTCTTTTGCTTCCTCTAGCTGCTGCTGTTGGATAAGTTGTTTTAATTCAACTTGCCCCCGCACTAACTTACCTTGTTTTTGTTTTATTTGGACTTCCAGGGCTGCGATCGCATTATCTATGCCCTGGAGTTCAACTGATAATTGGGCATTTTCTCTGGCTTGGCGGCGGTACGCTTCAACCATTGCCTGGGGTGAATCGTTCTCGCCAGACATGACATTATTAACAGTGAGTGCAGCGCGTTCTTCTCGGAGAATCTGAATTTGAGAGTTAAGCGCCGCTATTTCAGCCTGAATTTGCTCCATAAATCGAGTTTTAAATGCTGAGTAAAATAGTCATCTGATTTTTTAAAGAAGAATACAGAATTTAATTCTGAATTCTGACTCCTGACTCCTGAATTCTGATTTTTTAAAAGCTTTTTGCGCCTTGGGTATCGAGAGAAAGCGATCGCACCTCGGCTGTAATTCCTTCTTCTTGCCAAGCAGCTAACATCGCCGCCTCCACAGCTTTTGAGTGTGACTCATCCGCTAAAGCTAACAGTGTCGGCCCCGCACCACTAATCACCATGCCATAAGCACCAGCACTAACAGCTGCTATATTGACAGCATCGTAACCAGGAATCAAAGCTTTGCGATAGGGTTGATGCAACTTATCTTGCAAAGCTGTCTTTAACCATTGTCCGTTACCAGTTTCCAAGCCGCGCAACAATAACCCCAGATGTGCTGTATTGAAAATCGCATCCGCACGACTCACTTCATTTGGGAGAACGCCCCGCGCCTCTGAAGTGGAAAGTTCAAAATCAGGAATAGCCACAACTAGTACAACATCTTTATGCCAGGGAACATCACAAATTTCCCAAGCTGCGCCACTGGTGGCAGCAAGACGACATCCCCCCAACAAAGCTGGAACTACATTATCAGGATGTCCTTCCATTGCGATCGCTAACTCCATCACCTGCGACTGACTCATAGTAGCACCCTCAAGTTGATTAGCAGCAATCAATCCACCGACAATTGCTGTCGCCGAACTACCCAAACCCCGTGCCTGTGGGACACCTGACTTAATCTCTATTTTCACAGTCGGCGGCGTCTGCTCTATATGTTGATAGAACTTGACAAATGCTTGGTAGAGGAGATTGCTCTCATTGGTTTGAACTCGTTCAGCTTCAGTACCAGTGACATGAATAATTAATCCACCCTCTTCCACACGAGTGAACTTGAACTCGTTGTACAACTTTAAAGCTGCACCGATGCAATCAAAACCAGGCCCCAAATTCGCAGTTGTGGCGGGAACGGTAACAGTGATAGCAGAAACAACAGACATTGGTAAAACTCACTAATCATCAACCAGCATCTCATGTAAAGGGTTGATTTGTTTACTAGTGATGCTAATTATCTGTTGTAGTAGTTTGCATACCCATCTGAGTGTTTACATTTTATTAATCTATTTTTTACCTAATGATCTAAAAATAATGTTATTGTTGGATTATATATTGACTATTTATATTAACTAATTTTAATAAATGGAATATTTAAAGCGCTTTCTTGAGTATGCTCCTGAAGCGTATGATGCTATTCGTGATGTTGACGATGTAGCAGTGATTGCACGTAACACTGGATGGGCAGAGTTTCGCATTCAACGGATCAAAAAACATTTATTTTATGATGAACACAAATTGGATTACAATCTCGGATTTAACCGCTTTAGTTCTGATCCAGATATAGCAGATGCCTGGATTAGGTTACAGCGAGGTAATTTTAACCCTGAAGATTTGAGACTACTGGAACATGAATACTTTGAGTCGAGGTTTGAAGGCATTTTCCATACCAACTACCGTACAGATCATGACGCTACTGAACGGTCTGGTCGTTTGTGGAGTCCCCCAGTAACATCAGCATAACTCAAATGAGTTAAAACTAAAGTACCGCAACTTTTACAGACCACATGAATCTGTTATGGCTTTTTACGTATTGATTCTAAAAGAAAAGGAGGATGAGACCGGCGTTACTTACCGCTTTGGTTCACATGAAGATCGTCTCGGCTCTTTATGGATAGATAAATTGAGTGGAGAAATTAAGGAACTTCAAGAAACACCAGAGCAAAACTCGCAGGCATTTTTTCAACGAGCAGCAGTAAAGGTTTGGCAAAATTGGAAAAAAGGAGCTTTTCCAGAAAAAACATCTTGGGCATCCTGAGAATAACAGAGTATTGATAGTCTATCAATGCTCTGTTATTCCTCAGAAAGATACCTAGCGATCGCTCTTTTCGACAAGTATATTGGTCAAAAAGCTTACTTCAAAGTTCCCAAAACGGGCGTTACTTCAACCTCTGAAATTTGCGGAACCAATAATCCATTAGCATAAATCTGGGGATTTGTTTGCGAGACTATGGCATAAGACTGGCGAAGATTGGCATTCACTGCGACAGTTTTCACGTCGTACATCTGCATAGCCATCTTGGGATAAAAACCAATACCAATAATCATCAGCAGAAAACAGGCAGCGATAAACACCTCACGCGGTCTAGCATCGTCATAAACTGCATCTTCTGGCACAAAGCAGTCTGTACCAAAACAAACTGTTCCGTCATCTTCTTGATTTTCCAAGCCTGCATTATTAATGTCGCAGATGAGCGCTGCACCGTCACCATAAAATACCTCTCGCAGCATGGAAAGTAGATAGATAGGTGTGAGGATGACTCCAACTGCGCCGAGAAAAACTGTTACGGTGCAGAAAGTCGAACTGTAAACGTCGCTGCTTGTCAGACCAACGAATACCGAGAGTTCGCCAGCAAAGCCGCTCATACCGGGAAGTGCCAGGGATGCCATTGCTGCGATTGTGAACAGAGCAAAGACTTTGGGCATGGCTTGACCAATACCGCCCATATCTTTCATTACCATTGTGTGGGTGCGATCGTAAGTAACGCCTGCTAAGAAAAACAGCACTGATGCGATCAAACCATGCGAAATCATCTGCAACATCGCGCCGTTGATTCCCAAATCCGTGAAGGACGCAATCCCAAGTAGTACAAACCCCATGTGGGAAATCGACGAATAAGCCAAACGCCGCTTCATATTGGTCTGAGCAAAGGAGTTCAATGCACCATAGATAATGTTGACAACACCCAAAATGGCTAGAATCGGCGCAAAGTAAATGTGTGCATCGGGAAGTAGCTCAAGATTCAGGCGAATCAGTCCGTATCCGCCCATCTTCAGCAACACACCAGCCAAAATCATCGACACTGGAGAAGATGCTTCGCCGTGGGCATCAGGCAACCAAGTATGCATAGGGAAAACAGCAAGTTTGACACCAAAGGCAATCAGCAACCCTGCATAAAGTAGCAGTTGTAGACCAAGGGGATATTCCTTCATGCCCAGTGCGGTGATATCAAATGTCATATTACCGCCGCCGTATAACCCCATTGCCAGGGCTGCTACCAAAATAAATATAGAAGCCGCAGCAGTATATATCAAGAATTTTGTAGCCGCATAGCGACGCCTTTGCCCACCCCAAATACACACTAGTAGGTAGACGGGAATCAGTTCTACTTCCCACATAATGAAAAATAGTAGCAAGTCTTTGGCAACGAATACTCCTACTTGTGCGGAATACAGCACCAGCATCAAGAAATAGAAGAGGCGGGGTCGGTGATCAACTTGCCAGGCTGAAAAAATCGAGAGTGTAGTGACAAATCCTGCTAGAAGCACAAGTGGCACTGAAAGTCCATCGACCGATACTGCCCAGTTCAGACCTAACTGAGGCATCCAGGCATAAGTTTCTACGAGTTGAAAACTAGCACTGCTGGCATCGTAATGCTTCCAAAAGGCGTAGCACATCAAGGCAAAGTCTGCCATACCTACACCCAGTGCATACCACCGGACGCGCTTGCCATCTTTATCAGGTAGTACAGGGATGAGCAAGGAAGCAACGAGTGGCAGCAAGACAATCGCGGTAAGCCAAGGAAATTGATCCGCTATCATGTATATGAGAAAAAATACTTATTTGTGAACGATGCTATTGTACTAAACTTTGTAACAATTTATTCCCACATCTTTGTTCCAAGTAGGCATAGATGGATCTCTATACTGCTTTGATCTAGTTGAATCACTATTGTTGAATATATCTGCTCTCGTACTGCTGTAGTTCAGTCTCCGTGCTGTTTGTGTACTCTAGCTGACTAAATAAGTGGCTGATGGTGGAAAGACTCAGTTTCATCCGTTGAGCGATCGCTTCATTACTAATCCTACAGCCAGCAGTTTTAACACCTGTCCCTTGCTTCATATATCAGAAAATACTTCTAAGAAGAGATGACTTGATGAGCGGGAAAGGGATAATGCTAAAAGACCTGATTTTCTCTTCTTAATTACTGACTAGGAGATTATTTAATGAGAACCAGAAAGCTAGGCAGACAAGGGTTGGAAGTTTCACAGATCGGACTTGGTTGCATGGGAATGTCTGAGTTCTATAGTGGTCGTGATGAACAGGAGGCGATTGCCACAATTCATCGAGCATTGGAACTTGGAGTTAATTTTCTCGATACTGCTGATATGTATGGCCCCTTTACTAATGAGCAACTAATAGGCAGAGCAATCAAAGAGAAGCGAGATCAGGTAGTATTAGCAACCAAATTTGGCAATGTCCGCGCTGAAGATGGCGGCTGGAAAGGGATTAGTGGCAAACCAGAATATGTCCAGACAGCTTGTGAAGCCTCGCTAAAACGTCTGGGAGTTGAAGTGATTGACCTCTATTATCAACATCGGGTAGATTCAACCGTACCCATTGAAGATACTGTTGGGGCGATGGCAGAGTTAGTGCAGCAAGGAAAAGTGCGTTACTTGGGACTTTCGGAGGCTGCTCCTGCTACGATTCGACGGGCACAGACAGTTCACCCCATTAGCGCACTGCAAACAGAATACTCTCTGTGGAGTCGAGAGCCAGAAGATGAAATTTTATCTACTGTGCGGGAATTAGGAATTGGGTTTGTTCCCTATAGTCCATTAGGAAGGGGGTTTTTATCAGGTGCAATCACCAGCCCTGATGACCTTGCACCAGATGACTATCGAAGAAATTCTCCCCGCTTTCAAGGTGAGAATTTTTATAAAAACCTGCAATTAGTCGAGCAAGTGAAAGCGATCGCCACCGAAAAAGGAGTAACTTCTAGTCAGCTTGCACTAGCATGGCTTTTGGCTCAAGGAGAAGATATTGTCCCAATTCCTGGTACAAAACGCCGTACTTATTTAGAGGAGAATATTGGGGCTACTGCAATTACCTTAACTTCAGAAGAGTTGAATCGACTTGAGGCAACTGCACCGAAAAATGTCGCAGCAGGCGATCGCTACCCTGACATGAGTACTGTTAATCGTTGATTCATCTCCGTTCTGGAGTATTTTTAAAGATTCCGCACAGTGGAGAGCGCGGCGTTTTCTTTAACTACGACATCTCCCAATATCAATAATTCGTAATTCGTAATTAAGAGGGTACAAGCCCCAACTGATTGCAACTACGAATTACGAATTATTTTGACGCATTTTCATGGGCGCGATGGCGTAGGCGATCGCACATCTGAAAGAATGACAGGCTTTTATATGGCGAAGGTATTTTTGATGAAACGGTATTAACCCTAATCGGCTTAGATAGTGACACGCACAATGACATCGTTGAAGTCTTTAAAATACTTGATAGTCCACCGCCAAAGCCATTAGGATTGTTACTGAGTGTAGAAAAGATGGTACGGGAACGAGCGATCGCAGCTTCCAAATAGCCTGTTGCATTAGGAGCAATGCCATTGATCGCACCTAAATCGTCATCAACCGTGAAAGCAACAATCTCGTTGACAACGGTATTCTTTCGGCTGGATAACGAGAACTGCACAAGCTTTTGAAAGTTGCTAGCAATAGAGACGATGGCGTTACCGTTAGCAGCAAAGTTAGTTGCGATCGTGCCACCATTATTAACGCTAACTGTGCCATTATAACTAACGCTAATCGTGCCACCATTATCATTTTTGGTAATCTCAAAGATAGCAGTGTCCTGTGCTGCTAAAACAGCCCCATTTGTAGGATTTTTTAAGGACAGTGTAAACGTCTCATTGTCTTCACCCAGGCTGTCATCAGTAATATTTAAGGTGGAAGTAGTCTGACCATCAGCAAAAGTCACAGTTACAGGTGTGCCATTGTCAAAACCAGCCACATCTACAGTGAAAGCACCACTAGAACCACCTGTACGAACTAAATCGAGCGCGATCGCTGTGCCATTTTGATCAACGGTATAGGTAGCGTTACCAAACGCCACTGTGCCAGTAGGAGATTCCGCGACTGTCAAACTAGCTAAACTTGTACCTGAACCAATAGGGCCGAGCAGAGTAGCAACCCCCGTACTTAGTTCAATGGTATATAGATTAGTCAAACCTCCAACGCTCAATGCTGCTATCCCCCGTCCTGAAGCTGCTGCATTTGATGCAGGAACTCGTACATTTGACGGAATATCGAAACCGCTAGCTTCAGTAAAATTTAGTGGAGCGCCGTTAAGGGTAACTAACAATTGAACTGTTTGGGTGCCATTGTTAGGCGGGTTCTGAATAAACAGGCTGTTGCTAGTTGGGTCTAGCGTGTATTGAGTTGTAAAAGTGGTTCCAGTGAGTCCATTGAAGCTATTGGTATAGGCAGTGGCAGAAATTCCTGTGGAATCGGCAGGAAGTCCATTAACGGGACTTAAACAAAAATTAAGCCCAAATAAAGCCCAAACTAGCTTTGTAAGCAGCAAATACATCACGGTTGAGGGTCAACCAATCGAAAAATCGATAAGACATAGCCGTTCTAAAGGCTTCTAAGGCTTCAGTAAAGGTGTTCAAAGGTTTGCTTGCCCACCTACGTCTCAAGCCTCCTGTCAATGATCTCCAAGCGCCGTTCGTTTACCTGGGAAGTAGACCAAGCAAGGTGCTTGGGTTAAAAAGTGGTGTAATCGGTGGTAAGTCACCCCTATAGCATTCTCTGCGAGCTGAAATAAGTTTTTTCTCTCACTTTCTCCCAATAATCCTCCTACATAGTGTCTAAACTCTCTTTTTTGAGCTGAATATAAAACAACTGGATGGAAGCTTTCTGCTACTCGCAAAGCCATAACTTTTTCAGACAAGAAAGGTATAGGAACCTTGAAGTTAAAAGGGACTTA
>NZ_WBKM01000145.1 GCF_015714725.1 Nostoc sp. WHI | reverse complement strand
TATTGGGCATTGGGCATTGGGCATTGGGCATAGGTAGGTTATTCTCCTTGTCCCCCGGCTCGCCACTCTCTATGCCAAGTGCATCTTCAAAACGCTGCGGTTAGCTTTACGGACTCTGGCTAAAATGGTTTCTTTGCCTAAACGCTGGCAAGCTTCATACCGATGGCAACCAGAAAAGCCATAATATTGTCCATCTACTTCTAGGACATCAATGGGTTCTTGCTGCCCAATCTCCGCAATCGATTCCATTAAAGCTTGCACTTTATTTGGATCGTTTGCACGGGGCAACGGCCGTTTAATTTGGTTTAATGGAATCGATTGGACTCTGACCATAAAAAGTTTATCCAACTATTTCTGTTTTGTGTCTCTAGCTAAATCATAGTCATTATGACTTCATTTTGCAACTAATGTTTGGAGCAAAACTGGTAATGGTATCATTGGAGCATTCATGCGACAAAAACACCGAACTAAAAAGCAATTGGAAAATCAGCTCCAACGCCGCATCAAGGGGCAGAATGAGGCAGCCATGAAATTTTCGTTTTGGCGTTTTTCCTACACTGTACTGACAACATTTTGCCTTTTGGGACTGACTGCTGCATCAGGGCCTAAGAGCGACATCCGGGATGTAGAACTGAAAATTGGGATTGTGCAGCGATTTGGCGAACAACCCACAGCCAAGCTGCAACTGGAACCAACAAAAGGCGATCGCTTAAAACTAAAATTTAAAACGGGCAACAAGCAGCAAGTCCTGGTTACTAAAAATCCTGTAAAGCTGGAAACTCTCATGCAAGCTTTACCCCAGGCAGCAGTTGAAGAAGTGATAGTTTTAGGCACATACCGTACTTTTGAAACTGCGGAAGACAGCGCTAACAAATGGCGTTCTCAAGGAATGAAGGTAGAAATAGCCCAGCCAGAACGCTGGCAGGTTTGGGCGAAACGGGATGTTTACAGCACTCCTTTACTGCGACGCTTGTTATTGCAGAACATCCAAGCTGCTACTCAAGAAAAAGTATATCTTGATACTAAGATTTTAAAACAAGTGCCGCGCGTGAGTTTGGTGGTGGATGGCAAGCGCTACAGCCAGAATGGTTTAGAAATCAGCACTGATAAAAACTTGATTCGGGTGAATAAAACCGAAAAATCAGAGAATGCTCGTCTTTATGCAGGGCGACTGAATTTGCAGTCAAATGCCTATGGCACATACACTCTAGTTAATCAAGTACCCTTAGAAACTTATTTGCGTGGAGTTGTACCTTACGAAATAGGCACGGATGCACCAGCAGCAGCGCTAGAAGCCCAGGCAATTCTCGCCCGCACTTATGCCTTGAGAAATTTACGCAGGTTTGCCGCAGATAACTATCAGTTATGTGCTGACACTCACTGCCAAGTTTATTATGGGCTGAATGGAGCAGCTGCCAAAACAGACCGAGCGATCGCTTCAACTAGAGGCAGGGTACTAACTTATAAAGACCAGCTAGTAGATGCCCTGTATTCTTCTACTACTGGCGGCGTTACCGCCTCTTTCAGCGATGTCTGGAATGGTGAAGATCGTCCTTATCTCCGCCCTGTACTGGATGCTGCGACTAATTTTTGGAACTTGTCTAAGCAGAGTTTAGCAGATGAAAAGAACTTCCAAAAGTTTATTAATAGGCAACAAGGATTTAATGAAAGCAAGTGGGATATGTTTCGTTGGCACAAGGAAACCCCGTTAAAGGATATTACCAAGGACTTGCAGAAGTTTTTGCTGGTGAAAAGTAGTCCGCATGGCAAATTTAAAACAATTCAGGCTATGGCAGTAGTTAAGCGAAGCCAAAGTGGACGTATCCTCGAACTTGCAGTTAAAACGGATAACAGTACCTTTATTCTTCACAAAGACGAAGTTCGCAGTGCCTTTGCCGCTCCTACAAGCACGCTTTTTTACATAGAACCTTTGAATAAAGGCAAATCAGAACTGTGGGGATACGCCTTTATTGGTGGTGGATTAGGACATGGAGTAGGCTTGAGTCAAACTGGCGCTCAAAATTTAGCTAAATTAGGTTGGTCGAGTCCGAAAATTCTGCAATTTTACTATCCCGGTACTCAGATTCAAGTTCTCAGTGAGGAGATTAAGCTCTAAGCTATTCACTATTCAAGTTGCATCTTTAGAGGATGTTTGAAAAGTCCTCTTGTCGGTATCAAAAGTTTTAGATCCCTCTAAATCTCCCGATAAATTGGGAGACTTTGATTCCGGTTCCCCCTTTTTAACCTACCGTGTACACACAAGTCTTTCCTAAAACCTCACCCTGGTTATGCTACGCAAAACCTGTCCCTCTCCTTAGTAAGGAGAGGGATGTCCGCCAGGACAGGGTGAGGTTTTCCAAGGATTTCGGGTAATTCGATGACTTGTGGAGAGGGATGTCCGCCAGGACAGGGTGAGGTTTTCCAAGGATTTCGGGTAATTCGATGACTTGTGGAGAGGGATGTCTGCCAGGACAGGGTGAGGTTTTCCAAGGATTTCGGGTAATTCGATGACTTGTGTGTACACGGTAGCCTACAATGGAGGGGGCAATGATCCCGATTAGTAATGAAATCTAATTGCTTATATAACGATAAGCTTTAATTATATAATTGTTGGCCGACAAAGAAAAGCATAAAAGCCCCTAGACTTCTCATACTAGAGTTCAATAGTCAGGACATTTATTTATCTTGGCTCTTAATGTATTAACTCAATAAATATATCAATGAAGCAGAAGCAGGAACACAGTCAATCTTATGTTCCTGCTTTGTTATGAAATTAGGCTTTTTGTCAAAGTATCTTGAAAAAACATAGATAGTATGAGGAGATTATATCCCCTAGATGCGCTGCTTCTATTTTTTCAACATCAGTAACTCTTGCAAGAGATTTATCGTTGAGGCGCCTAACCCTTAGTAGAGTTCTTCTTCTTTGTGAGTTTCGATTGTTACGTCAGAGCTTGGGTAAGCGACACAGGTTAGCACATATCCAGCTTCTATTTGATCGTCATCTAAGAATGACTGGTCACTCTGATCAACTGTACCTGATACGAGTTTCCCGGCACAGGTCGAGCAAGCGCCAGCGCGGCAAGAGTAGGGCAGATCAAGACCAGCTTCTTCAGCAGCATCTAGAATATATTCATCATCAGGAACATCAAGTGTTGTGTTAAGCCCTATGGCCTCGTTGATTAGGGTGACTTTAAAAGTAGGCATTGAGTAATCCTCTCTTTTTGAAACGGCAGTGTAAGTTATCCTAAAGCAAAGTTTACAGCTGCCCTATGTGATTAGCGGCTGATTGAAATTTGCTTCAATTCTGATACTACGAGAAAAATTAAACAATATAACTGGAAATTTAACGCGATTAGTAATGAAATTTAGTTACTCAATCCAGATAAGTTTTATTTATATATTTATCCACTTAATGAGGCTGTTATTAAAGAAACTATCTTCTAAGTAAAAAAACGTGAATGGAATTGATGCCACTTATATTTGAATTCCCTTCCAATTGGTTTTTTCTGCCTACTGTTCCCTTCTGTTGTGGTCGATGCTGTGCGTAGCAAACTTTAAGAGTAGGGGTACGAGAACGTACTTCTAACTTGGTTCAAATCAAGTCTCATGCCTCCTTGAAAAAGAGGTAAGGAGCAGGGGGAAGGACGAAGTTTTGACACTCCCCGCTCTAAAGAGACGGGGATTCTTGGATCTATGACAAAACTTGCTCAAGCAGGTTTTCACCAACTGGAGTAGGGGTTTCATCTCCCCAAGCGTTACTTGCATCTAGTGCAAAGGTTCCCGTATGCCCTACGGTACCCAATCCTCGACTAAGGATATTTCTCGCTGCGTTTTCATTACGATCCATTACACAACCGCACAAACATACGTGTGTCCTGGTAGATAAAGTTTTCTTAACAACTTCACCGCAGCTAGAGCATTCCTGGCTACTGTATTGCGGATTAACCGCAACCGTGACGCGCTTAAATACTTTACCGAAGTACTCAACCCAGACACGGAACTGATACCAAGATGCGTCATTAATGGACTTGGCTAAACAATGATTTTTCACCATGTTTTTAATCCTCAAGTCTTCATAGGCTATCAAGTCGTTAGACTGAACTACGCACCGTGCTAATTTCACAGCATGGTCTTTACGTTGCCTACTTATTTTGAGGTGGCGTTTTCCTAAAATCTGTCTTGCCTTGCCTCTGTTTTTTGAGCCTTTCACTTTTCTGGAAACACGACAATGTGAACGCTTAAGAACTTTTTCGCCTTTACGCAGAAACTTAGGATTCTCAATTACTACGCCGTCAGAGTCGGTGTAGTATTCCTTCAAACCGACATCCAGCCCAACTGTATTACCAGTTGGTTCTATATTTTCAGAACGGTCTACATCAATGCAAAATTGAATATATACACCATCGGCACGTTTTACCAACCTCACCCGTTTTATTTGGTTAATTTGATAGAAGTGCAAGTCACGAGTACCTTTGAGTTTTAATCGTCCGATACCTTTTTTGTCAGTAAAGGTGATAGATTTTCGATTATCTGCAAGCTTCCATCCTGACGTTTTGTATTCGACAGAACGACAATCTTTCTGGAACTGAGGATAACCTTTTAAACCAGGAATACCTTTCTTGCAGTTGTCATAAAACCGAGAGATAGACGACCATGCTCGTTCGGCACTAGCTTGTCGAGCCATTGAGTTGAGTTCATTAGCAAACGGAAAGTTAGCCGCAAGTACAGCACAGTATTTCTGCAAATCGTTTTTACCCGTGCCTAAAACATCCATCCATAACCGAATACAGCTATTACGAATAAACTTTGCAGTCCGAATCGCATCATCTATTGCTGTGAACTGCGCTGACTTCCCATAAGCTTTAAACTCAAAAACAAGCATCTTTCCACCTCTTATCTTATACTACCATATTTGGTATAAGATTAATTAAAAATAGAATAAAAAGCCGTCCTACAAGCACGGGGCTTTAGACCCAACTTTTCGGTAAAGTAGTTGGATTCTCTATAAAGAAAAAATCCCACTACTAGAAACGTGGGAGGATCAAAAACAGAACTAGTGAGGATCATGTATAATCCAGAAGCAGCTTTGGAAAAAGCAAGAGTGCGTGTAGGTTTGGTAGGTACTGGGTATGCGGCAAAGTTTCGGGCTGAGGCATTGCTGCATGATGAGCGATCGCATCTAGTAGCAATTGTTGGTCATACCCCGGAAAAAACAGAAACCTTTGCCAAAGAGTACCAGATTGAAGCATTGAGTTCTTGGCAACAGCTAGTAGAGCGCGAAGATGTAGACCTGGTGGCAATCTGCACTGTGAATCGAGATCATGGTGCGATCGCTAGTGCAGCCCTTACCAACGGCAAACACGTAATTGTAGAGTATCCTCTTTCTTTGGATGTGGTCGAAGCTGAGGAACTAATTGCCTTAGCCAAAGCCCAACAAAAACTCTTGCACGTTGAACACCTGGAACTTTTGGGTGGTTTGCATCAAGCTTTGAAGCAAAACTTAGCCAAAATTGGTGAAGTGTTTTATGTTCGCTACAGCACCATCAATCCCCAGAATCCTGCACCCCGCAAATGGACTTATAACCATGAGCTTTTTGGTTTTCCCTTAATTGGTGCACTATCCCGCCTACATCGCCTCACCGATTTATTTGGTAAAGTATTTACAGTCAACTGTCACCAGCGATATTGGGAAATAGAACCCGAATACTATCAAACCTGTTTCTGCACTAGTGAACTGTGCTTTACCAGTGGACTTTTAGCCCAAGTAATTTATGGCAAAGGCGAAACTATTTGGCAATCAGAACGCAAGTTTGAAGTTCACGGTGAAAAAGGTGGTTTAATTTTTGATGGTGACACAGGATTGTTTATCCAGCCAGGGGAAACAACACCTATAGAGGTTGGCCCTCGCCGGGGTTTGTTCGCTAAAGACACGAGTATGGTGTTAGACCATCTTTTTGATGGCACTCCTTTGTACGTTACCCCAGAGGAGAGCTTGTATACCTTAAAGGTTGCTGATGCTGCACAAAGAGCTGCACACACAGGGTTAACTATGTTTATGAAAGATACTTTAGATAAAAGTTAATGAAAACCGAACAAAAAACTGAACTAATTGTTATTTTATCCCAACGAGAATTAGATAAAATGCGTCAAGCTGGACGTTTAGCAGCCAAACTTCTCCAGCATCTTGAACCGTTGGTGAAGCCAGGGGTTAGCACTCTCGAAATCAATGATGAAGCCGAACGTTGGACGCAAGCGCATAAAGCAAAAAGCGCCCCCCTTGGCTACAGAGGCTATCCTAAGTCGATTTGCACTAGTGTAAATGAGGTAATCTGTCACGGCATTCCCAATGCCAAGCAAATTCTCAAAGAAGGTGACATTATTAATATTGATGTTACCCCAATTGTTGAAGGTTATCACGGCGATACATCCAAGACATTCTTTGTCGGCACACCTTCCCCAAAAACGAGAAAGCTGGTGGAGGTGACAGAGGAATGTCTCCGCTTAGGTATTGCTGAAGTTAAACCAGGGGCCCGCATTGGCGACATTGGTGCAGCCATTCAAGAGTATGCTGAAGCACACGGCTTTTCTGTAGTCCGAGATTTTGTTGGACACGGCATTAGTAACATTTTCCATACTGCGCCGGATGTTCCCCACTATGGCACACGCGGTAAGGGCAAGCGCCTTAGACCAGGGATGGTTTTTACCATCGAGCCAATGATTAACGAAGGCACTTATGAAGTTGAGCTTCTCAGTGATAAGTGGACTGCTGTAACGCGCGATCGCAAGCTTTCTGCTCAATGTGAGCATACCTTGGCTGTAACTGAAGATGGCGTTGAAATTCTCACCCTACCTGAAGGCGAGAATTACTAGATTGTTAATAGGGCGGTTTTTATTTAATAAAAACCCAACCGTAAAAACTTTTACCAAAGCTATTAAAAGACTTGGTTCTGGTACAACTATTGCACGCCGAGATTTTAAAGTAACTTCAGGATATGACGAATCAAAATCCTTGAGATATTTATTAAAAAAAGCCAAACTATAGGCGTTGATTATTTCTGCGCCTCTCTGGCTATTAATTGAATCAACAGGAAACAGCAGTGCGTCAATTATTTCCTGCGGATATAAGTTTGAGAATATTGAGCGTAGTAGAGGTGTGTCGTTCAGCCTAACAAGCTATATTGCAGTTAGACAATAAATTAGGAAAAATACCTGTGTTTCCCCTCTACGACGAAAATCCGACGCGAATCACCCCGTATTTCACCTACGGGTTAATTGGCATGAATATTTTAGTTTTTATTCATGAGGTAAGCCTGTCAAATGCACAATTAAGTCAGCTTTTAAGTCAGTATGCGGTAGTGCCTCAAGAGTTAACCACCGATTTTAGTAGAGAGTGGATAACATTATTTACGTCGCAATTCTTACACGGTGGTTGGTGGCATTTAATCTCTAATATGTTGTTTCTCTGGGTTTTTGGCAACAATATTGAAGATCGATTGGGTCATTTCAAATATCTGATTTTTTATTTAGCATGTGGTGCTCTAGCTGCCTTGTGCCAATGGTTTATTGGCATAAATTCTGAGATTCCTTCCTTGGGAGCAAGTGGTGCAATTTCTGGGGTTTTAGGTGCGTACATTATCCGCTTTCCCCAGGCTAGAGTTATGACCTTAATATTTTTGGGCTTTTTCTTCACTACAATCAGAATTCCAGCACTAGTCATAATTGGACTTTTCTTTGTGCAGAATGTGATATCTGGTCTTGTTACCCTCCAAGCAGCCGCTAACATGAGCGTGCAAACTGGTGGAGTTGCCTATTGGGCACACATCGGTGGTTTTGTTTTTGGGGTGATTCTTGCTCCCCTATTTGGGTTGTTTAGACGTGACTAATAGGCATTTTAAGCCTCTTTTTCATTCTCTATTTTCCATGCTCCTATGTTTTCCTGGGACGCGCTGCAACTTCTTCTGATTCTTCGACAATTCTCGGTTCTACCTCAGATGAAAACGTTTCTACAGGTAAAGCAACGATGATATCAGCGCCATTGATAATTGCCCCCAATAGTCCCAGTTCAGACTCAACCAATTGATCAATAGCTTCACCCAACATGTTCTCTTGTGTATAATTTGGTCGTGCCACCAGTACCATGCCATCAGTGTAGGGTTGAATTAACAAAGGGTCATTGGATATGCTGAGGGGACTAGTATCTAAAATGACTAAATCAAAACGCTCGCGGACATCCTCCATCAGCCGCCGCATTTCGCTTGATTCAAGAATAGCAGCAGATTGCCGCACAGGACCAGGACTCGGAAGAATGTATAAATTTTCTACATCGGGAACCAAACGAATACATTCACTCAAATTAGCGTAATAACGCAGGGGTTCAATAGTGGCGTCGGGATCAGGAATTACTTTCAAGGACGTACAACGGGAAGGCGATCGCAAATCGGTTTCGATAATCAAGGTTCTTTTACCAGCACGGGCCGAAGCTATACCCAAGTTATAAGCACTTGCCGTTTTACCCTCTTGGCTGCTAGTGCTAGTAATCAACACCACCTTTAAGTTTTTACCACCAATCCGGCGTAGATTACTACGGAACTTCTCATAAAATTCTAAATAAGGAGAATCCTGGGAAAGTACCACCGGCACTGCATCTTTATCTAAATCATCAACTGGCATTAAAGGCAATTCTCCCAATAGTGCCACTTCCCGTTGCTTGAGACTCTCGCGGATATCCTCCCTGGTTTTGAAAGTCCCTTCCATTGCTCCCAACAAAAACACCACCCCGCCACCAATCAACACACCTAAGAAACCACCCACAGCAAGGGTAATAGGTACACTCTTAGGAGGTTTGACATCGACAACTACTGTGGGGCGTCTGGCAATGCTGAGGCTGCTGGTGGTTTCTGCCTCTGCGGTTTTAGCATCGGTTAGCTTCACCTGCATTTGGTCATAAATGGCTTTTTTGAGTCCAACCTCCTGTTCTAAACGCGATCGCTCTAATTGCTTATTGGGTATCAAAGAATACTCTCGTCGGAGTCGCGCTTCTTGTTGAATTTCTTGGGCTAGTTGTTGTTGCAGCGTTTCCCCTTGGGTTTGCAAAGACACCATTTGGTTTGCCAATTGCTGCCGTGCTGGATCTAAGCTGCTTTGGGTACGAATACCTGCAATGTTACCCTGGAGCGGAGCTGCCACACCAGCACCGTCTAGAACCTCAGATGCACGTTGTTGCAGCAATTCCTCAGCAGCTTGTTTCTGACGCCCCAACTGAACCATCGTTGGGTGTTCAGGTCGCAAATCTTTTCTGAGTACGGCGATTTGTGACTCGCTTTGATAAATTTGCGCTCGCAAGTTACCAATAATTGGATCGGCACTCAAAGCAGAAGAAATATAAGCTTGTCCAACTGTTAACCCTAACTTATTTTCTAAACTGCGAACTTGACCATTAACTCCAGAAATAGTTAATTGAATTTGCCGTTGGAGATTTTGGCTGGAAGTAATGGCACTTAGCAAACTGCCATTCTCTGCTGCTAATATTGCTGTTCGCTCTATGCGATCGTACTGTTCCAGCTTCTTCTCAGCAACTTGCAGTTCTCGTTTCGCTTGTGGTGTGCGATCGTTAATTTTTTGAATAATTGCTTGTAGTCGCCCAGTATTGATATCACTGCTCAACTTGATCATTGCTTGCATCAGCTCTGCCAAGACCTCTGTAGCTCGTTTGGCGTCACTATCTACATATTTCAATTCCAAGATACTAGATTCTAATTCTCCACTCCTGGGGTTTTTTTTAGGTAGAGAAAGGACGACACTGCTACCGAGCTGTTTCGGTTTGACATTCACTTTTTCTGCCACTGCCGCAATTATCTGATTTGATAGTAAAACTTCCGCATTTAGTTCCTTTCCTTGCTGTTGGATTTCACTACCAGTTGCAGAAAAAGAAACTGGTGGCCCACTATAGGTAAGTGCGCCAGATGCTATATAGCTAGTAGGTGGTTCTGGTTGCACAGCTACGACTGTTGACCCTACTACAACTAAAGCAAAACTAGCTAATCCAATCCACTTGTACTTATCAAAAGCAATAAGATAGCGCTTAACAATTGGTGGGGTCATGGTCACTTCGCTCCAATTCAAAATTCAAAATGACGCTTGCAGACTCGCTCTAAGCGTTGGCGCAGCCTCTCGTAGAGAAGCCATGCCGTTCGCCTAGCGTCTCGCAGAGAAGGCTTTACGCTGCGCTAACAAAATTCAAAATCAGGAAGCACCAAACTAAAGATAGTGGCTTTGATACAAGGACGCTATCAACTTCCTACTGTATATAGCGTTTTCTATCTTGGTGAGGTACACTCTTACGAGTAAATCTCTTGCTAGATAAAGGTTTTTGTGTACTTCATGCGAGTGAGAACGGCTATATCTCGGTTGATATCTTTAATATTTTTCCATTAATTAATTCAAATAGAAGTTGAAGAAGTGGCTGCCTCCACTCCAAACTATTTCCAGATTGTATCCTTCTTTTCTAATCACTAATTTGAATTACCGCCACCGAAGTTGTCAAAAAACCGCAGAAAGGATTGAACATTGAAGAAAGGTTGGGTAATGGTAGTCAAGAAATTAGTAATTCTACCGATGAGGTTCCGACCGACAACAAGAACATCATTATCTTGAAGTGATACGTTTTGGGACGCATCGCCTCCTAAAGCTTTTTTAGCATCAAGTTTTTGGGTAACAGCTTTACCTTGTTCCGGATCAAAGCGAACCAGAGCGATGTCCCGAAGGTTAGCAGTATCGAGATTTACTCCTCCCAAAGCATCGACAAATGTACTGCCGTTAGGCAGTGCTTGAATGGAAATACCTCCAGCAGCATAGTTCAAAACCCGGACTCTAATCTGTGGTGTGGCCAAGGATGAACGTGCTACCAAATTGCGGTCATAACTGTCCTCATTACCAACTTCACGACGGGGGACGAGTATCGCATCTCCGTCTTGTAAGCGTAAATTAGGTATTGAACCGCCATTTTGCAGTGCTGCATATAAATCAATAGTTTGCGAAATCACGGAACCATCGATTAACTTCCGGCGTACTTGCACTTGTCGCAGGTCTGCATTCAATGTTGAACCACCAGATATTAGCAAGGCATCAGCAACGCGGGGTGTTGATGAATTAATCGGATAAATTCCTGGTCGAAATATTTCTCCGCTAATGGTAACTTGAACTGGCCGCGTCCCTGCCAAAGATACTACCACGATCGGATCTGGTAAAACGCGACTTAAACCCAAGCGAATTTTTTCTTGAGCTTCTTCTAAAGTTAAACCTTGTAATGACACTGTTCCCACTTGCGGCACTACAATGTTGCCTTCTGGACTAATTACAGCTTGAAAACTCAAGTCTGGACGCTGCCCTGCTAGTCCTAAAACTATTACTGGATCAACGACATAACGATTTAAACCCAAGCGAATTTTTTCTTGAGCTTCCTCCAAAGTTAAACCTTGTAATGACACTGTTCCCAGTAGAGGCACCACAATGTTACCTTCTGGATTAATTACAGCTTGAAAGCTTAAATCTGGAAAGCGCTGAACCGCAACACTAATTCCATCTCCTATTCCTAAGCGGTATGGGCCAGGAGGACGCTGAAGCACAACGCCAATTGTGTCTCCTGGTCCCAAGAGGTAGCGGCTGAGTTGGGGGGAAATTTCGTCATTTGCATCTGGAGGTACAACCTCAGTACCTGGCACAGGCGAAGGGGGTTGTCCTGGTGATTGTCCTGGAAAAGGCTGGGCAACGACAAGTTGAATAGGTGTTGTTAAGAAAACTCCTATTTGAAGACTGACAAAACACAGGGCGCTGAATGCACGCATATAAGAACTGGTATCTATGAACATCAGTGCAGGGAAATTGACATAAGAATTAGTCGCGCCGATTGGTTATCTTACTCTAAAAATGTTCTCAATGTGTCTTTTTTCTGCAAGTATTTACCAAAAAAAAGGAGAAAAATTTTGCCAATTTTAATTTAAAATTTCATGTTTTTAACATCTTTATAACTTAATTTCAGCTTGACTGTTATTGGAGAGATACTTCTGATGAATTCTGCAAAAATGTATCTGTAACAGACTCTACAAAGGGCCTGCCATTAATGCAGCTTGCACTGTTTCTCCGATAGACTGGGCTAAAGACCAAGATGTTTCTACCTGCCCCAAAGGTTCCATTGGAATCAAAATACTCACGCCCACCCAAGGAGTGCGTTGCTTACGCCATTGTGCTGATTGATCTGCCAAAAACCAGTTTAAAGGTGATGGATTTCCGCCGTCTGGCATAGCGTACCATTGCAAAACAGCAAAGGTTTGCTGTGGTGTGGAGGCGCGAAAGAACCTAGCTTCTACTTTATTTTTGACATTAGAAGTTAAATTTGCGGGCGGTTTCACAGTAAATTCAGCAGAGCGATATTGAGCTACATCCCACTTTCCCCAACGTGACCTTCCCCAGCCGTTAACGTCTGTCCACTCTACCTGTGGTTGATCCATAGGCCCATTTTGCGGCAGTAAAAGCAGGATTGCCTGGGATTGGGAACCTTCTTTTTTAATTACCTGCAAAGACCATTTATGTTCGCCAATTTGCTGTTCTGCTTGTTCACTAGTTTGCCAACCAGGAAGGGTTAAACCAGTTTTGCGGATTTGCCTTAATTCGTTGAGGGTAGTAACAGGTGGCGGCTGTTTCCATTGCCACTGTCCTGTCAGATATCCGGGAATTCCTCCCATCGCCAACAGCAATAGCAATAACAAAAGTGCTGCTACCTGACTCAATTGGTTTTCCTTGAAAAACTTAGAGAAGGAAATCATCAGTAAAAATTGTAATACTTAGGCAAAATTTTACTTTATAAAATCACACCATGAGTTCAGTAATATTTATGACTTACGCATCAGCGACAAAAAATTAAGGGAATGGGCAGAAATCAATTCAAAATTCAAATAGGACTTACGCAAAATGACACGCTGTAGGGGCAATTCATGAATTGCCCCTACCTGAAAATCACGGTTTCGGCTATTATTTGCGTAAGTCCTGTCAAAATTCAAAAAAAGACTGGGGGAGATGTAGCTTTAGCTTCCCGCAGGGTGGGAGATGAGAGGGATGGGAAAATCTCAATGCCCTTTAGGAGTGCTGAGTGCCGAGTGCTGAGTAGCGAGTTGGGAATCTCACTTCTTTACTCAGAACTCGGAACTCGGAACGGGCTAAACCATAGCTATCCGCTAACGGAACTGTTTTTGCCCAATGCCCAGTGATTCTAACTTTCTCCTTCTTGCTGAGTTTCTAGAGATGCTGAGAAATAGCTATTAATCCAATTCAGTAAGGGCACTAATGACACCAGCATACAAGCAGAGTAAAGATCACCGCCCCAACCCTCATGCAGCCATATAAAAGCTGCTTCTTGACCTGTGCCGTGAAAGAAAGTCAGTAAAGTATTACGAATGATATTTGCAATAATACTAATTATCACAGCAATAGATAAAAAGGACATAGTTGTGCGGCGTGAAGACAAAGAGCCTGTCCAATAAAGCAGCATCAAGCCGACGTAGAGAGTAGTAAACAGCATTTTCAGCCCTGCACAATAGGGGGCGACTTCCACAATCCGTCCTCCCACGTAGAGATTTATCTCATCTACAATTACTTCCATACCAAATTGATTGAGTATAAAGCCTGCCGTACCAGCGATGAAGCTTTGAAGGGGCAAGGTATAGGGAGCAATAAGGTAGGGTACTGCGGTTGGGGTTGCCAGAAATACTAGTAGCAGGGGAAATCCTTGCGATCGCAAACCCGACATTCCCTTATACCACAGGCACAATCCTGCCAGAATAACGGGTAAGGAAAGGTTAACCCACTCTGTAACACCACTAAGATAGAATACTGCCCCTAATGACAAGAAAACAGCGCCTAAAGGATGGATCGTATCTGGCAAGCGGTTCCATTTTTTCCGGTTCATCCAGCCTATATAAGCAGCAAATGGTATACCAATAATCCCGTGGCTGAAATATTCGTGTTCTGTACTGATATTTTTATGCAGCCAACCATTTAACCAGTGTAACAATATAGGACTATAAAGCAGTAGCAAAACGCCCAAAATGGCTAGATTTAATAAGCCTGAGGCGTTTCTGTTTTTAACTTGTTGCTGGAGTGCCATGATTTTAAGTAATTTAAAAACTGTCAGTAATTAAGTCCTAGAGGGTGAGATGTTTCTGTCATTGAATTAACTTCAGACTACCACGCTGCCAAGGTCAGTAGGTAAGGGTTCATTTGCCTGAGAAATTGTTGAGACTGCATGAGCGATCGCTGCTACAACTTCTTTGATTTGGCTACTGTTCAAACCAGGATACATCGGTAATGATAATATTTGCTTTGACAACTTCTCTGCTTGAGGGAAATCTCCAGGCTGATAGCCTAAGTTAGTGAATGCTGGCTGGAGATGACAAGGAATTGGGTAATGAATGCCAGTTTGAATTCCCACTGCTGTTAGGTGTTCCTGGATCTGTTGACGTTCTATAGGGCAAGAATCATCAACTCTGATGACATAAAGATGATAAACGTGTCCTGTACCACTTTGGTTTTCTAGAGGAAATATCCCAGCAGATGCTAAGGGTGCTAGTTCGTTATCATACTCTTGAGCAATACTCAGGCGATCGCGATTCCACTTGGTTAAATATGGTAGCTTTTGGTGCAAGACAGCCGCTTGCAAAGTATCCAAACGGCTATTCGTACCTGATTCAGTATGAAAATACTTTTGCGATGCACCATAATTTCGCAAGCGCATCATTTTCTGAGCTACATCTAAATCTCGTGTCAGCAGCATTCCCCCATCTCCAAAGGCTCCCAAATTTTTGCTGGGATAAAAACTAAAAGCTGCTGCTATTCCTACTGAACCAGCGTAATATCCATCTCTTTGAGCGAGGTGTGCTTGTGCTGCATCTTCAAAAATTAGGATTTTGTAGGTATCGGCAAATTTCAATAGATCGCGTGGTGATACCATCTGACCATAAAGATGTACAGGAATAATTGCTTTGGTATGAGGCGTAATTGCCTTTGCTGCTGCCTCTAAGTCAATTAAAGCTGTTTGGCGATCGCAATCTACCAAAACAGGTTTAGCGCCAGAACGTAGCACCCCAATCAACGTTGCTACAAAAGTGTTTGTTGGTAAAATAACTTCATCGCCAGCCCCAATATTACACGCTTGTAATCCGAGAGCGATCGCATCTGTTCCTGATGCAACACCAACTCCATATTCTGTCCCACACACTGCCGCAAATGCTGCTTCAAAATCTGAGAGTGCTTGCCCTAAAATAAAATCTCCCTGTTCCAATACAGATTGGATTGCATGTTGCAGCTCCATTTGAATTGGTTCGTGTTGTAACTTCAGGTCTACAAAAGGAACTTTAATAGTCATTTTATTCATTACCAATTGTCCTCAAAACTTAAATATCAAAAAATTCTGCTTTACAAAATTTAATCTATTTTTGCTTTAACAGTAAAGTTTAGGTTGATTATATTTATGAAAAAAATACTAATTTTGTCATAAACAATGATTAATTTGGGGATTTTTCACGTAATTTGGTGCTGTTATCCCTAACTACAATGTTTTCCTATCATGGCAAAAAATAGAAAAGTCTGCACAATTTTCGGCATAAAATTGCAAGAGGTTTAATCTATCGGATAGAAAATTAGATAAACTATCTAGTACCGCTACGCAAAATTTGTAATTATGCTCGTACTCCTACGGGGAAAGAAGCTCCGCGCAATGTGCCGTTTTGTATTATTACCCTTAGCGTTAGCTTACCCTGGCTGAATCAAAATCTAACGCAGTTTGATTGCAAAATTTCAAGCAATAAAGGCTACACCAGTTCTAAATAAAGAATATCCAGCACCAGTCACTACTAACTAGTAGATACCGCATTGCCGACTTAATTGAAGGTGTAAAAAACTTTTGTCCCAAACTTGTTTGTCAGAGGCAAAATTAGGGAATGCTTAAAAATAGGAATTGATAACCTAGAAATAGGGCTTGTATCAATTGCAGTATCAAGAAATTATTAAGGTAGCAGTGGCAATGGTAGAGCCTGAAAACAAATTATTTGCCCTAAAGGATGGTTGGACTTCTCACGAGACAAGAGAACAACAACGCCTGAAAGCTTTGTCAGATTTAGGTTTGCGGCAATCAGAAACGATTCCGGTTTTTGAAGAAGCCACACAGACTGCTGCCCATTTTTTGGAAGCACCAATTTCCATATTGGGATTTGTAGATCAAGAACGCCATTGGTTCAAGTCGGCGGTGGGCTTATCTAGGCTGGGACTCATGAATAATTTGGCACAAAACCGCCAACTTTTACGCCGCGAATCCTTTTGCACCCAGGTAGTAGAGAGCTTTCAAATATTCGTAATTAATGATACACATAAACTTACAGATCCAGTACTTGCTAGCAGCAAATTGGTACAGGATTATGGCATTCGTGCTTACTTGGGAGCGCCATTAATTGATGCTGAGGGACATTGCTTGGGTGCATTGGCGGTGATGGATTTAGCGCCACGCAATTTTACAACCCGAGACATTGAGTTTTTACAAATCATAGCTCGTTGGAGCATGAGTGAATTTGAGCGTAACCGACTCCTGCAAGGGAGACTTGAATCAAGCACTCCGATATTTTCACTCAATGATGAGCGTAACGCTGAGAATAGAATCACCCCACCCACTGCTACTAAAGATAGCGACTCTATTTCTACCAAGCAACTGAAACTGGAACTTTTGGGTCAGCTAACTCAGGAGTTACGCACGCCCTTAACATCTGTACTCGGTATGGCTAGTGTTTTAGGACGTGAGATTTATGGGCCGTTGACGACTAAGCAAAGAGAATATTTGGAAATTATCCAACACAGTGGTCGGTACTTGCTTTCCCTAGTAAACGAAATTACCGAACTAGGAGTTATGGATGAAAACTCAACTGTGCTGAATCTAGCTCCAGTGGATATTGAAATGCTGTGTCAACAAGCTATCAATACCTTAGAAGAAGTAGCTAATCGCCGCGAACAAGATATTCGCCTGTCTATAGAACCAGGACGCAATCGCATTTGGACTTTAGATAAAGACAAGGTGCGGCAAATTCTGTATCATCTAGTTTTCAGTGTGGTTCAACTTTCGGCCACAGGTAGCATTGTTCGCATTCATGTCTCTTACAAGGAAGATACGCTCAACATTACTATTTGGGTTTCCCATCCGTGGCTTGGGGACGGTATAACTGAGGTTGATCCCTACTTCCGTCTCAATTCTTTGTCGCTGTTGGAGCTAACAGGTGAAGTAGCAACTTACAATACTCTTACAGGAAGCCAAGAACAATCAGCTACTTCATCAGTAGCAGTGGAAGATTCAAAAAACTTGAGTGATTCCCACTCAAAATTCTTTGCTGCTAGTTCAGGTATAAATTTAGTAAAATCACCTGGAAGTCTTTCTCGTGAAAGCTTAGGTCTATTGCTAAGTTGTCAACTGGCAGAATTGCATGGGGGACAAATTTTGATTCAAGGTTCACCAGAACCAGGATATCGTTATGTGCTTTCTTTGCCACTGCAACTGATGACTCCTACACAAGGAAATAGCGATGTCTGATGACAGTCAATAGGGGAAAAGTTACAGGTTAGAGGTGATAGGGAAAGATAAATTCATGCTTTGTTGTGTACTCAGTATATGAAGGGCTGTCTTGAATCTGAAGTACTTTTGGCTTAAAGGTAGTGGCTGATAGCTATGAATAACAGCACCATCACTAAGAAAGCAATCTAGATTATTACCTTTTTCTCGTCATACGCATTATGATCAATTCCAAGTTCTGCGTCGGCAGGCTAATTGCTCGCAATGTTTTTTATGAATTTAGTCTGGCAACGGTTTACTTTATCATATTTACCGCTCAAAGAATATCTTGCTACCAGTTACGTACACCGCTCTCTGGTGGGGCTGTTAAGTTCTTGGCGCCAAACTAGCATCTTGATCCAGTGGGGAGATGCGATCGCATCTGCTTTACTGAGCTTAGTATATGCCCTTGCACCTTTTGCTTCAAGTACGTTAGTGGGTTTGTTGCTGGTGGCTTGTGTAGGATTTTGGCTGCTGTTGACTTTATCTGATGAACCAGCCCTAACAAATATCTCGTCAGTCACTCCCATTCACCTACTGGTATTGCTCTACTGGGGAATTGCCGCAGTAGCAACAGCATTATCACCAGTGAAAAAGGCGGCACTCAACGACTTGGCAACGTTGACTTTGTATTTGCTACTATTTGCCCTTTGTGCCAGGGTACTGAGGTCGCCTCGCCTCCGGTCTTGGATTATCATCCTTTACCTGCACGTATCGTTAATTGTCAGCGTGTATGGGTTACGGCAATGGTTTTTTGGAGCCACGGCGCTCGCAACTTGGGTTGACCCACAATCTCCTTTATCTAAAACTACAAGAGTCTACAGTTATTTAGGCAATCCTAACTTGTTGGCTGGATACCTCCTACCAGCAGTAATTTTTAGCTTAGTGGCAATTTTTGCATGGCAAACTTGGCTCAAAAAAGCTTTAGCATTAACGATGCTGATTGTCAATACTGCTTGCCTGGTTTTGACTTTTAGTCGTGGTGGCTGGATTGGACTAGTGGTAGCAGTTTTAGCAGTGATGGCATTGCTAGTTTATTGGAAAAGCGTGGAAATGCCTCCTTTTTGGCGTACTTGGTTACTGCCGATTGTTTTAGGAGGCTTGATTGGGGTATTGGTGCTAGCGGTGATATTTGTAGAGCCAGTCCGGCTGCGCGTGTTCAGTATTTTTGCTGATCGCAAAGATAGCAGTAATAATTTTCGCCGAAATGTGTGGGATGCTGTCTTTGAGATGATTCGCGATCGCCCGATTTTCGGCATTGGCCCTGGTCACAACTCTTTTAATCAAATTTATCCCCTCTACCAACGTCCTCGTTACACTGCTTTGAGTGCCTATTCGATTTTTTTAGAGGTGGTTGTAGAAACTGGTTTTGTTGGTTTAGCCTTCTTTATTTGGCTACTAATTGTAACATTTAATACGGCATTCCTGGAAGTGCGACGATTACGACAATCCAGAAGTCTAGAAGGATTTTGGCTAATTGGAGCGATCGCTACTTTGCTGGGTATGATAGCTCATGGCACTGTCGATACTGTTTGGTATCGTCCCGAAGTTAATACTCTCTGGTGGCTTATGGTTGCCTTAATTGCCAGCTACTGGACACCTTTAGCTCCAAAACAGACAAATTCGATTAACTCAGAACGAGCAGTAAACTAATACCAAGAAGTCGTCAGTTGTTTCACTAGTGACAACTGACAACCAATAATTTTTGAATGAGTAAATTTTGAATTGTTTAATCTTTGTATGTAGTAGCCCCAGTAGCATTGGGGTCGCGGTAACGAGCTGGTTCGTCGTCACGCTTTCTCCCAGCTAAACCAGCTAAACCCAATAAACCAACTAATCCCAGCCAACCCCAATCAAAGTCGTTGCGATCGTCGTTAATGGTTGTCGTTGGAGTAGTATTTACTCCAGGGTCAGTAGTAGTAGTCGTCTGAGCTTGTGCGGATAGAGTTAAAGGCAAAATTCCCATACTCAAGGTGAGAATGCCAGCGCCAACAGCTGCGGTGAAATTACGTTTCATTGTGAAAGTTCCTTATAACATTCCGAAGTTACTCACCACTATATCGAGTCCCGACGTTAGCAAAATCAATCTATGGCCATAAACTAGGCATTTTCACAACTCACGCTGTGGATATAAAATATGCTTTTTACAGCAATCCATTTCTCACCCTAGTGTGGTAGTTTGGTGACACTAACCCTCACCTCAATAGTTTTTCATCGCCCGTTGAATGTCACGTTGGTCTTGGCGTCGTTTCAGGTCTTCTCGCTTATCGTAGAGCTTTTTACCTTTGCCAAGGGCTATACTCACTTTTACCCAGCCTCGTTTGAGATACATTTTCAAGGGGATTAAAGTTAAACCCTGCTGTTCGACTTTGCCAATTAGCTTGCGGAGTTCTTGGCGATGCAACAGCAGCTTGCGTGTACGGCGTGGTTCATGATTAAAATATTGTCCACTAGCGGTATAAGGCGAGATATGCACATTGATCAACCATGCTTCACCATTACGAAGCAAAGCATAGCCATCTTGGAGATTGACTTTACCTGCACGAATTGACTTCACCTCGGTTCCTGTTAATTCAATTCCAGCTTCATAAGTTTCCAGAATTTCATACAAATAACGGGCTTGACGGTTGTCGCTAATAACTTTGTAACCTTCGTTCTTGTCGCTCATTGATAATTTGTGTGCTTTAAATGTACCTAAAAAACTATTTGGATTAGCTTGTAAATTATAGGGTGTATCTTAGAACCGCTATCAATGCTGAACCATATATCACTAATTTAGCTTTTCTAAGTTCGTAATTAAAACTTTTCTGGCAACTTTAAGTTACCTGACACTAATAATCATTAGTGATAGGCTAGGGAATTATCACAAAGAGAGAATTCTGAGCGGAGGCTTCCGACGCTCAATAGTGCTTGTTCTTATTGATGAGTTGTTACAAATTACAAAGCTCTCTATGCCTCCCAAGCAGAGGGAGTCAAAGGTGAGTTACACTTCGTTAACCTGTCCTAAATATTTAAGATTTTCTTTATAAATAAGCCTTGAGGCAGTTATTAGCTGCTCATCCTGTCATAGTATGAAACATAGGAACACTATTCTTGCCTGTGTTCATTGATGGAGCACGTAGAAGCAAATTTCTAAGTAAAAAATACTAGGGGTGTATTGTCCATGCCCTTGACGATCCTTGTAGTGGATGATGATTTGGGCACTCGTCTGTCTGTTAGCGACTATCTTGAACTGTCTGGCTACTCGATGATCACGGCTAATGACGGTCAAGAGGCTTTGGTTATGGTGGATCAGCATCATCCTGATTTAATTGTCACGGATATCGTCATGCCACGGATGAATGGCTATGAATTGGTGCGTCGAGTGCGTCAACGACCAGTGTTTCGTCTATTACCTGTAATTTTATTAACAGCACGCACTAAGACGCAAGAAAGAATTCTGGGCTACCAGTCAGGGTGCGATTTATACTTGCCTAAGCCTTTTGAACTGGAAGAGTTAGCAGCAGCAATCCGCAATCTTTTGGAGCGATCGCAAATTATTCAATCAGAGTACCGCTTTTCTCATAAAGATAATTTGGGCATTTCCGCCTCGACAAAAACGGTAGACACCCATAATTCTCTGTCCACTCAAATTCACAAATCCCACTTGCATTCATCCCTCACTGATAGAGAACAGGAAGTCCTAGAGTTATTGACTCATGGTCTTTCTAATGCAGAAATGGGTCATCAGCTACACCTGAGTCCTCGAACAGTGGAAAAGTACGTTAGCAGTTTATTGAGAAAAACCTCAACCAACAACCGAGCGGAATTAGTGCGTTTTGCGATTAAGCATGGTCTAGTGGATTGACATCCTCCCCGCCGTAAACGGTCGGGGATTCCTAAGACTCACGACTTAGGTTTCTGTTTCTTTCCATTGCTGGTTTTTCGCAACTGCCCTTTAGACTCATGCCTATCAGGTCTTATGTTCGCTCCACAGACTGAAACTGCGAGTCCCGCAGCCAAAATATTCTTACTAGCGTTGATGTCTCTGTCGTGGTGTGTCCCACAGTTGGGGCAATTCCACTCTCTGATATTCAGAGGCAGTTTTTCAACAATGTGACCACAACTTCCACAGCGTTTTGAACTGGGAAACCATCGGTCAACAGACACAAAGTTACGACCATACCAATCGCACTTGTATTTAAGCTGTCTAAGCAGTTCACCCCAGCTAGCAGACGCTCGAAGACTCGCTAACGCTGCGCTATCACTAATTGAAAGAGCGAGTTTTTTGTTTTTGACCATATTCTTCACAGACAAATCTTCGACTGCAATCAATTGGTTTTCTCGAACCAGTCGGGTTGTCAATTTGTGAAGAAAATCATTACGAGCATCACTAATTTCTGCATGAACAATAGCTACTTTCAGTCTTGCCTTGTGGCGATTGTTAGATCCTTTTTTCTTGCGGCTAAGAGCAATAGTAGCTTTCCGCAATTTACGGCGTTTAGTCTTAAACGCTTGAGGATTAGCAATTTTTTCACCATTGCTCAAAGCAATCAAGCTGGTAATGCCCAAATCCAAACCAATTTGATTACCCGACTTAGGCAATGCCTCGATTGCAACATCCACCAGCATTGAAACAGTCCACCGTCCAGAGGGCGAGAGGAATACCTGAACTGTTGATGGCTCTGCACTTTCAGGAAGTTGTCGGCTCCATCGTATATCTAAAGGTTGAGCGCATTTGGCTAAAAATACTTTGCCATCTTTCCACCTGAAAGCAGCTTTAGTAAATTCAGCATTACCACCATGCCGGAGACGCTCCGCCTGCGGTGAGGAGTGAGAAGTTAACAAGATAATAGGTAAATCCTAACTCCTAACAAACGCGATTAATCGCGTCTCTACTCCTAACTCATAACTTTAGCTTATTGGTTTTTGGCTGGTAACGTATGTGAGCAGACCTTCACAAGCATCGATCAGTAAATCAATAACCTGGTTAAATCCCTCTTGACCACCGTAATAGGGGTCTGGAACTTCCTTCAAGGTGTGTCGAGAGCAAAACTCGCACATCAAACGCACTTTATGCTGATACTGCTTAGTTTGATCCAAAGTGAGGATATTTTTATAATTCTCTTGATCCATCGCTAAAATCAAATCAAAGTCTTGAAAGTCTGACTTTTGAAACTGGCGGGATCGACCACGCAGTTCAATTCCCAACTTTGTAGCAGCTGCGGCACTCATACGTCTGTCAGGTGGGTTGCCAACGTGATAACTAGATGTACCAGCAGAGTCACAAAAGATGTGTTTGCTCAGGCCAGCCTGCTCAATTAGGTGATTCATAATGTTTTCTGCCGATGGCGATCGGCAGATGTTACCTAAGCAGACAAACAGCAACTTGTAAGGCATAAATATTTATTTGTTGTCCTTAGTCATTTGTCTACAGCCATTGACCAAGAATTCATGACCCTTCAGGTGACGTTTCTACGTCGTTAACGCCAGTTGCTCATAGGGAAAACCCAGACGCTACGCGTTGCTTCGACCTAGCTAGGAGTAGCGGACTCGCTCTAAGCTTTCGCGTAGCGTCTCGTAGAGAAGCTATGCCGTTGGCGGAGCCTCTCGTTCGCGTAGCGTCTCCCCTTGGGAGAAGAAAAGGCTTTACGCTGCGTATCAGCCTTTGGTGTCTCACACACACCACTTGCTACAACGAGGGAAACCCCCGCAATGGCTCCCCCTCTCCCCAAGCTACGGTGTACACACAACTCCTAAAAACCTAACTTAATAAGGCTTTCCTCGTTCCTGGGCTGCCGCCTGGGAATGCATTCATTGAGTCTCTGGCTCAATGTCTAACTGGAGGCAGAGCCTCTAATCAGCCATTCCCATGCAGAGCATGGGAACGAGAGAACAATGGGAAATCGAGCTTTTTTCGACTTGTGTGTACACCGTAGCTCTCCCCAAGGGAGAGGCTAGCGCCTGCCGTAGGATGCCCGTTCGCGTAGGGTCTCCTTTAGGAGAAGAGCTGTAGGGAGAAGACCGCACTGGCTCATCAACGACTAATGCTTTTGACTAAAATCCAGGAAGTTCTAACCCACTGGTTAATTCTTCCATACGTTCCCGCATTGTTGCAGTGGACTTGTTGTAGGCTTCTTTCATTGCCACAGCTACGAGATCGGAAAGTACTTCTGCACCTTCTCCTAAAGCATCTGGAGAAATTTCTACCCGCTTGGGTTCTTGGTTACCACTGACAATCACCTTGACCAGACCACCGCCAGATTCTCCTTGAATCTCCATTTGCTCCAATTCTTCTTGGAGTCGCTTTGCGCCTTCTTGAACTTGCTGCGCTTTCTTAAAAGCTTCGGCCAATTCTTTCATTTTTCCTAAGCCAAAGCCGAATCCCTGTCCTTTTCCTGTCATAATTAGTTGTACGCGTGTGCGTTGAATAACAAATCAAATTCAATTATAGATGCGGTAAGTAATTTGCCTCTTTTTTTACCAATAATTAATGCTTCCTAGAATGGGCAATAGGGAGTAGAAAATATGCATTGGGGAGCCACTACGTTGGACGGGTTAAGAGGCTTGAAGCAAGTAGCATCATTGGGCATTAAACTTCTTCTCCACTATCGAGTCCCCACTTCCTAATTCCTTATTCCCTCAATTGAAAATTTTAACAAGCAGCTTGAAACTCTCCGAGCATTTTAACTTCTGCCTCTAACCGAATAGACCAACGTTCTTGTACCTGATGTTGGATGTGGCGAATGAGACAGAAGATATCGCTGGCTTTTGCCCCACCACGGTTAACGATGAAATTAGCATGGAGTAATGCTACTTGTGCTCCACCAATTTGGTAGCCTTTCAGACCAGTTTGTTCAATTAACCAACCAGCAGTGTAAGGTTTGGGATTGCGGAACACACTGCCACAACTGGGAAAGTTATATGGTTGGGTGGTCAATCGATGCTTTTTGTGTTGCTTGGTGAGCGCCACAACTTTTTCTGGGTCGGCACCTGGCGCGAGTTGTAAGGTGGCTTGGGTAACTATGGGTTGGCAACGCCTCTCCGTTGGCACATCTTCTCCATCAGGAGAAAGGGACTCGCCACCTTGCAATAATGAACTCCGGTAGCTATAACCTAGCTGATCGGGGGTAAGGGTTTCTAGTGTACCATTGGGTAAAAGTACCTGGGCACTAACTAACATATCTGCGATACAGCTATTGTGTGCCCCTGCATTCATGACGACGGCACCTCCGACTGTTCCAGGGATACCAACAGCCCATTCTAATCCTTGCCACCCCAGTGCTGCTGCCTCCCATGCCAAGCTGGGAATTGATTCTCCAGCTGCAACCGTTAATTGACCTGTTTTTGGGTCAAAATAGCTGTAGCGGAGATGACGAGTACTAATGACTAAGCCTGATATACCGCGATCGCTCACCAATAAGTTAGAACCTGCTCCCAGTGTTGTCACCGTTAAATCGCGTTCTTTTGCGTATTTAAGGCTTGCTTGCAGTGCTTCTAAGTTTCGGGGGGCAACGTACCAATCAGCTGCTCCCCCAACTCTATAGGAAGTAAACGCTGACAAAGAAGCTTGGGACTTGATCACACAATCAGTACTGGGTAAGTAAATTACTTCACTCTCCACCGAATTAGCTGTTTGGTGTTTCTTTGTATTCAAAGCAGAAACTGTGCAGACGTTTACATCTGCCTGAGAAATGCTCATCTTTACTTTAATTTTGGTAAAATTTTACATTTATTTACCGTAAAAATACGGTAATAGATTTAACTTTGGAACTGTTGCTATAAGGGCGCTTTACTCAGAAATAAAACTTCGCAAAGTTTCCACTTAGGATGTGGCTTTAGCAGGTTCGCAAAGTGTCGTCATGACTTCAGGAATTACCTGATTCAAGTTCCCAGCACCCAAAAACAACGCCAAATCTCCTGGGCGTAGTGTTTGTAGCAAGAACTCACATACTGAAGGTAAAGTTGGCTGATAAACTACCTGCGGATGCTGTTTAGCAATTTCCGCCGCTAGCTGTTCACCAGTAATTTGCCCTAAATTAGGTTCACCTGCACTGTAAATATCAGTCAGCACCACCAAATCAGCATGAGTAAAGGACTGGGCAAATTCTTCTAAAAAGGTAAGTGTACGGCTATAGCGATGGGGTTGGAAGATGGCAACTACTCTTTGCCCTGGTCTTGCCTGTAAACGTGCGGCGGCCAGAGTAACACGAATCTCGCTGGGATGATGAGCATAGTCATCAATGAAGGTAATGCCATCAACTTCACCACAGAACTCGAAGCGGCGTCTGGCTCCTTCAAAGGTAGCGATACCTTTGGCAATTGCTCCAAATTCTAAGCCCAGAGCGCGACCAACTGCCACTGCTGCCAAGGCATTACTGAGATTGTGCCGACTGAGCAGCCGCAAGTTCAACACGCCCAAAGCTTTGCCTCTTTCCCATACTAAAGCTGTGGTGCCATCAGCACGATAATCAACATTAGTAACGGTGTAGTCAGCGTCGGTATCTGAGTGTAAGCTGTAGCTGATTGTAGGTTGCAAGCGATCGCGCACTGTAGCACAGTCAATGCTACCTATTAACGTTTTACAACCCTTAGCAAATGTCTGGAAGATGTCAATTACTTCTTCTAATGTATCGTAATGGTCAGGATGATCGAGTTCAATATTGGTAATGATGCCAATTTCGGGAGCATGTTTTACCAGAGAACCATCTGATTCATCTGCCTCGGCTACCAAATATTGGCTTTGTCCCAATCGAGCATTACCTTCCCAAGCATTAACTTCGCCACCTACTAAAATCGTTGGGTCTAGACCTGCTTCCAGAAGCATATAACCGATCATGCTACTGGTTGTAGTTTTGCCGTGTGTTCCTGCCACTGCAATACTGTAGTAATCAGCAATTAAGGCTGCTAGTACATCTGAACGATGTAAGATTGGACAACCTAATTCCAGCGCTGCTTTATATTCTAAATTATTCGTGTTAATTGCTGTTGAACAAATGACTTGAGGCAGTTTTGAGTTAGTAGCAACAGGTAATTGTTCTGGTGAATTTAATACTACTGTATTCGCTAATACTTGAGGGCGAAAGAATTCAAGATTGCTTGCCTCTTGTCTATCAAAAATATGAGCACCGATAGATTCCAATTTGTGCGTAATGTGGTTTGGACGAAGATCCGAACCTGATACTGGAAATTGACGCTTAGTGAGAACGTATGCCAGAGCAGACATACCTATGCCACCGATGCCAATGAAATGAAATGGTCTACCACTAAAATCTACAGAATTACTCATTTATTGTTCCTCTTACACCACACCACACCATAATCACAAATGACACGCGTATCATAACAGGAATTTGATTTTTACCGTAACTACTCCTGTATCATGTTTATGTTTGATGCCCAAATGATGTTTCTGCTCTGGTTTTCCTTGTTCAAAATGATTTTACCTTGGTTAAAGGTTTTTGCTATTTCTGAACTGTTCTTAAGATTATTCTGAAAGTTTTGGTCGCATCGGGAAAGAAATTCTTGTAATGTCAAATACATATTTTTGGTTACCTTACTGGAGTTGACTACGATAGTACATTGTTAATGAAACTGATTTTAAATTGCATCAAGTCTAAGCGTGAATTGAGTACAATAGTACATTAGTAATGAAACTATTTTTCAATCGCATAAAACCCAGGCATAACTGGATGCAGCAACTAGCAATTTTTGGTGGCACATTTGATCCAATTCATTGGGGACACCTGCTCGTAGCCGAGACAGCTTTGCATCAAGTATCCCTCGAAAAGGTAATTTGGATGCCATCTTTAAATCCTCCTCACAAAAAAGCAGCTTTGTTTGAGCATCGTGTCAAAATGCTGCAATTAGCCATTAAAGATAACCCAGCCTTTACTGTCTCACGAGTGGAGGCAAATCGCTCTGGGACTTCCTATGCCATTAACGCGCTGTTCGACTTATCTGCTTCTTACCCAAATACTCACTGGTACTGGATTATGGGCTTGGATACTTTCCAAACCTTACCTCGTTGGTATCGTGGACACGAACTAGCACAAATGTGTGATTGGTTAATCGCACCCCGACTGCTAGGTGGTGAGACTATAACTCAAAGCAAATTAATCTGCAAGCAAGTGGAGCAACAACTCAGGGAGCAGTCAGATACCATTCACTGGCAACTCTTGAATATACCTTTAGTAGGGGTTTCGTCAAGTCTAATTCGCAAATTGTGCCGCGATAACTTCCTCAATACCAAGGGCGATCGCCAGTCAATTCGTTATTTAGTCCCGGAATCGGTTAGATTATATATCATTAACAACAATCTTTACTCCCCCGAATCTGAATAAATTGTGTGTTTTTTTATGGACACAACACTTTCTGGTTATAAGTACTTCCCCCCTTTGCGATATGATTGGGGTCAATGATATCAACATATAAGCATAAATACAGAGGGCAAGACACTGTGATTAGAGTTGCAATCAACGGTTTCGGGCGGATTGGACGTAACTTTGCGCGTTGCTGGGTGGGTAGAGAGAATAGTAAAATCGATCTTGTCGCTATTAATGACACATCAGATCCTAGAACCAATGCTCACCTGCTGAAGTATGACTCAATGCTAGGGAAGATCAAGGGTGCTGAGATTAGTGCCGATGATAACTCCATTCTCATTAATGGCAAGACCGTTAAATGCGTATCCGATCGCAATCCAGAAAACTTGCCCTGGAAAGATTGGGGAATTGACCTAATTATCGAAGCAACCGGGGTGTTTACTAGCAAGGAAGGAGCGCTCAAGCATGTGAATGCTGGAGCCAAGAAAGTTCTGATTACCGCTCCTGGTAAAAACGAGGATGGCACTTTTGTGATGGGTGTGAATCATCACGACTATGACCACAACATACACCACATTATCAGTAACGCTAGCTGTACTACCAACTGCTTGGCACCGATTGCCAAGGTGTTGAACGATAAATTTGGCATCATCAAAGGCACGATGACCACTACCCATAGTTATACAGGTGACCAGCGCTTGCTAGACGCTTCTCACCGGGATTTGCGACGGGCGAGGGCAGCAGCAATCAATATTGTACCCACCTCCACTGGCGCGGCAAAGGCAGTAGCGCTGGTTATCCCAGAGCTTAAAGGTAAGCTAAATGGTGTTGCCTTACGCGTACCGACCCCGAACGTCTCAATGGTAGATTTCGTAGTTCAGGTTGAGAAGCGTACTATTACGGAAGAAGTTAACCAAGCTCTTAAAGATGCTGCTGAAGGTTCACTCAAAGGCATTTTGGATTATAGCGAACTAGAATTGGTATCTTCCGATTATCAAGGTCATGATGCTTCTTCAATTGTTGATGCTAACTTGACTTTGGTCTTGGGTAATGATCTAGTAAAAGTTATGGCGTGGTATGACAACGAGTGGGGTTACAGCCAACGAGTTTTGGATTTGGCTGAATTGGTAGCTGAAAAGTGGGTTTAATTAAAAACAGGACTTACGCAGACAATAGCCAAAACACTGATTTTCAGGTAGGGGCAATTCATGAATTGCCCCTACGGCGTATAGTTTTGCGTAAGTCCTAAAAAAGTTAGGAGTTAGGAGTTAGGAGTTAGGAGTTAAAACTTCTAACTATTGAAGTGTTGAAATCCCTGGCTAAGACTTAGAACTTGGTCAGGGAATTTTTTTTGTTCGTCGTGCAATAATACTGTTGAGCCGGATGTAATGCTGCCCACGATCGCAGCACCTTCACCAAGATGTTGTACTAAAGCTGATGCTAACTCTTGTGGCAAACACAGCACTAATTCAAAGTCTTCGCCACCGTATAGAGCATATTCTAGCGCTTGCTCTTGTGTCAGCCAATGGTTAAAAGTTTTTGGTACAGGAATTTGTCTGCGTTCTAAGACAGCACCAACGCCACTGGCGCGGCAGATTTGGATAATCGCATCTGCCAAACCATCGCTGCTATCCATACCAGCAACGGGCATGGGGCATGGGGATGTTAAGATTTTCCAGAGGATTGGTAAGACATCTAATCGTGGATGTGGGCGTTGGTGTGCGCGGATTAGAGCCGTGCGTTCTGCGTCGTTGAGGTTTTGTCCCAATTCAGGATGTAAGAGCAGTTCTAAGCCAGCGTGAGAGGCTCCATGCACGCCTGTAACGACGATCGCATCCCCGACAACAGCAGCAGAACGGCGGATAATTTGACTGGGGTTAACTTGACCAAAAGCGGTAATTGCCAGAGTAGTAACAGGCGATCGCACAATATCACCCCCGACAATTGAGGTATTGTATTTTTGCAGGCATTCTGTCATTCCCTGGTATAGTCGCTCCACCCAACTCACCTTAACTTCACCAGGGAGTCCCAACCCGACAGTGATTCCCAATGGCGAAGCGCCCATTGCTGCTAAATCTGATAAATTGGCAGCAGCAGCTCGCCAACCAGCATCTTCTGGGGAAGTGGTGACGTTGCTAAAATGTACGCCATCAACTAGCACATCTGTTGTTACTACCAAAGATTGCTCTGGTGCAGTCTCAAACACTGCTGCATCATCTCCAATCATTTCTGGAGGACAGAAGCGCTGTAATCTTTCCAAAAGACCTTGTTCACCAATGTCTTTTACTTGTAGAGCAGATAATTCACTGTTCACAATCGGTTTTCCGGGTTGCAAAATTATAAGAAAACTGATGATTTATTTTACTGTTTAAGATAAAGGTATCGTTTAGGAGACAGTTGGCATGGTCAGTACACCAGTAACCAGCATCACCTTTGAAGAGTACTTAATCTATGATGATGGCAGTGATTTCCATTATGAACTGGTGGATGGCAAGCTAGAGCTAATGAACCCACCTACTATTCAACATTTTCTGATTGTCGATTTTTTAGATACTACCTTGAAAGCAGAAATCAAACGTCGTAGTTCTCCTTGGCTGTGTTTTCGGGAAAGTGGGGTGAGAACGGGTAGAAATAAATCTAGGTTGACTGATTTGTGTGTAGTAACACTGGAGCAAGCTAGAGAATTGTTGAATGCCTCAGCAGTATTTCAGTCACCGCCGTTATTAATTGTCGAGGTGGTTAGTCCAGAATCGGTGAAAAGGGATTATCGCCATAAGCGATCTGAATATGCGGCTTTAGAGGTTTCTGAATATTGGATTGTAGACTCACTGAAAGGAAAAATTTCGGTGTTACTACTGGAAGATGGATTTTACGAAGAAACAGTTTTTACCGAAACTCAGAAAATTGTATCACGGACTTTTCCCGAATTAGCGATCGCTGTTGATCAGGTATTTACTGCCGGGAATCTAAGTCACGGGAGTTAGAAGTTAGGAGTTAGATTTAAGATAAGGGTATCGTTTAGGAGACAGTTGGCATGGTCAGTACACCAGTAACCAGCATCACCTTTGAAGAGTACTTAATCTCTGATGATGGCAACGGTTTCCACTATGAACTAGTGGATGGCAAGTTAGAACTTATGAACCCACCTACTATCGAACATTTCCTGATTGCTAAATTTATTGAGCAAGAGCTAGATGCAGAAATCAAGCGTTGTAGTTCTCCTTGGCTCTGTTTTCGGGAAAGTGGGGTGAGAACGGGTAGAAATAAATCTAGGTTGACTGATTTGTGTGTAGTTACACTGGAGCAAGCTAGAGAATTGTTGAATGCCTCAGCAGTATTTCAGTCACCGCCATTACTAATTGTGGAGGTGGTCAGTCCAGAATCTGTGAAACGGGATTATCGCCATAAGCGATCTGAATATGCAGCCTTAGAGGTTCCTGAATATTGGATTGTAGACCCACTGAAAGCAAAAATTTCGGTGTTACTACTGGAAGATGGGTTTTACGAAGAAACAGTTTTTACCGCTACTCAGAAAATTGTATCACGGACTTTTCCCGAATTAGCGATCGCTGTTGAGCAGGTATTTACCGCCGGGAATCTGAGTCAGGGGAGTTAGGAGTTAGAAGTTAGTAATTGTTCTCCCCCTGCCTCCCCTGCTCTCTTTGATGATTATGCAGCTTGCGGCTCAATCAGATTTTCTATTCCCTGAACCACAGTTGCCGATTCAATTTTGTCACCCGCCTTTAGTTTATCCAAAACTTCTTTGCCCTCAGTGAGATAGCCAAAAACGGCATAACGACCATCCAATAGGTTGCGTCCGGCGGGGGTGAGTTCCGGTTCAAATAGGAAGAAGAAAAATTGCGATGAACCTCCATTCACTTCACTTTCGGGACGAGCCATTACCACTGCACCAAAAGCAGAGAAAGGCAGAACTGGCATATCAACGTAACGACCAGCTTCTTCTAGAGTAATGCCATAGGTGGGTGCTTTATCGCCCTCCACCAAGACTTCTAAGGGAATCGCGCGATATTTGCCCGTTGTTGGATCAATGAAACCCACGTCTTTTCCAGAGGGATCTCCAGTTTGCAGAAAGTAAGATTCTTCAGAACGGGTAAATTCTAAGCCATTATAAAAACCCCTCTGTACCAAATCGACAAAATTACCAGCAGTGACAGGGGCACTGTAACCGTCCACTACAAGGGTCAAATTGCCTTTGTTAGTTTTAAACTCTACAGTGGCACGACCTTTAAGTTGGGGTAAGTTACTGTACTGAGCAGGTACTTCAAAGGGGAATTTTTTCACCATTGACTCTTCTAGCTGAGTAACGAGATTTAGCAGTTTACCTCTCTCTTGCAGGATGTTTTCTTTATCTTTGCTGTTCGCTAATTCTTGCAGTTTACCCACGCCAGATTTTAACTCGTTAATCCAAACTTCGGCTTGGGGTTGGCGGTCTTCAAGAACGCTTGTTAAGATTTGAGAAGGTTTATCGAGAATGCGGGATGCTTTGCTGATGTCTTTGGAAATAGCACCCCACCGCCGATTTGCCCGGAGTTGGGCAGAAATATCTTCTAAACTGGCTTGTAGTTGCCGCACAGGTTTGTTATCTATCGGGAGTGCATACCGCAACAGCGCTCTGCCGTCAGTAATTGCATTGCCAGCTGGCAGCGCGGCGCTACTGAAGGGAGTCCACCCAACTGTAGTTATGCCTAAAAATATTGTTACCAGCAGTATTGCCATTAGGCTGTTCTTCAGCCAGGATTTTAATAAGTTAAGCATGGGATAACTCAAATGCAGCATTAAATTGTTGACTGGATGTAACCCATCAATAATCTTCCCACAGCATGAGTGCTGAGTCTTGAGTGCTGAGTGAAAAGAAATGCAAGTGCAGGGAGTGGGGAGTAAGAATTTTAGATTTTAGATTTTGGATTTTAGATTTAAATTTAATCCAAAATCGTCAATCCAAAATCCAAAATTGAATTGCCCAATGACTAATGACTAATGACTAAATAGCTAATTACCCCGCTTGAGGGGTACAATAAGTGCCGATTGTCTTTCAAAACTTGAAAGTTTCATGATCTCCAGTAACGATTTTCGATCCGGTGTTTCAATTGTATTAGATGGGTCTGTATGGCGAGTGATCGAATTCCTCCACGTCAAGCCAGGCAAAGGTTCCGCTTTTGTACGAACTAAGTTAAAAAATGTCCAGACTGGGAACGTGATGGAAAAAACGTTCCGAGCAGGGGAATCGCTGCCGCAAGCTACCCTAGAAAAAAGCACGATGCAGCATACCTATAAAGAGGGCGATGATTTCGTCTTTATGGATATGGAAACCTACGAAGAAGGCAGATTGACTCGCGCACAAATTGGCGATCGCGTCAAATACCTTAAGGAAGGTATGGAAGCCGAAGTTATTCGTTGGGGCGAACAGGTGCTAGGAGTAGAATTGCCTAAGTCTGTGGTTCTGGAAATTGTCGAAACAGATCCAGGTTTAAAAGGTGACACTGCTACAGGTGGCTCAAAACCAGCAACTCTGGAAACTGGTGCAGTTGTGATGGTTCCTCTGTTTATTTCCCAAGGAGAACGCATCCGAGTTGATACTCAGGAAGATAAATATATCAGCAGGGAATAACTTTCATCTCTACGGAGATATTTGCTCCCGATTGAAATCCCTGCCACACTTAAAATGCTAATTTACGGATAGGTCGAGGTAATAAAAACTGTGCCATTGGACTTTAATGAAATCCGCCAACTACTGGCAACTATCGCACAAACAGATATTGCAGAAGTCATACTCAAAAGCGATGACTTTGAACTAACAGTCCGTAAGGCTGTGAGCATTAGCAATCAGGTTTTGTCGGTAGGTCAAGCCACCTTAGGCGGTGTGGTAGGTTCGGGCTTGTCGGGTTCATCTGGGGGAAACCAGGTGAGCGCAAGTCAGGTAACGGAGGTGTCCACATCTCGCGTGTTTGAGAATACTGGTACTAGCACACAAGTGCAACTGTCAGTAAATCCTCCCTCAATCATTGATCAGAGATTAGTAGAAGTGCCTTCCCCAATGGTAGGAACGTTTTATCGCGCTCCTGCGCCGGGGGAAGCGGCATTTGTAGAAGTGGGCGATCGCGTCCGCAAGGGTCAAACAGTCTGTATCATTGAGGCGATGAAGCTGATGAATGAAATCGAAGCCGAAGTCTCTGGACAGGTGATGGAAATTCTTCTCCAAAATGGTGATGCCGTAGAATATGGTCAACCTATGATGCGAATTAACCCAGATTAAGTATTAATCTATATATGAAATGAGTCATTGTTAAAACTTTCAGTCCTTGCGGGTTAATCCTGATGAAACAAGCGTTGCCTTTACCACCAGAAGTGGTGCAACAAGTAGCTGAATACTTCAGTCTGTTAAGTGAGCCGATGCGCCTGCGGCTGCTACACTTACTACGGGATGAAGAAAAATGCGTGCAAGAGTTGGTAGAGGCAACACAGACTTCTCAGGCAAATGTGTCAAAACACCTGAAAGTAATGTGGCAAGCAGGTATTCTTAGCCGCCGCAGTGAAGGAACTTGCGCCTATTACCGGGTAGAAGATCAAATGATTTTTGATTTGTGTAATCGGGTTTGCGATCGCCTCGCCACAAGGTTAGAACAGCAAGCCCGTAACTTTCGGGTGTTAAATAGTAATCGGCAAGCTTAACTAAGAGTTATGAGTTATGAGTTATGAGTTATGAGTTAAAACTCCTCACTCCTAACTTCTAACTCCTAACTTTTTTAAAGCGGATAATTTTTCTGAAAGCTTTCACGAGTTAGTGGCTGTTGCAACTCTACACCCTCACCGCCTAAAACATCCAACGGTTTGCCGTTAATGTCAATGTAAACCTTGGCTTTTGGATTTAAAGTTGTCGCAGTGTAAACAACTTGTCCCACCCGACCCATCATTGAAGTGCTACCACCACCACTGGTAAAATCTTCAGATAAATTAACGTGAACTTCATCATTTTCCGTCTTCAGCCCCAATAGTTTGGTTCCTTTGGGAATAGTTGTCGAATCTGTCCCTTCTGTTGGCCCTGCTAACAAACTCTGGAAAGCTGCTTCTAAAGGCTGGTTGGAGCGTACAGAAGCTATTTTAAGAGGCTGGGGAACCAAAGCAACATTTTTGTCATTTTCCTTTGATCTGAGCCAATAAACGTTAGGGGTTTGCTCATTAACTGGCTGCCTAGTTGATGGCTGTGCTGGCTGTTCGATGCGCGCAGAGGGGTTTGATGGTGTAGGAGAATTGCTGGACTGTGAGGTAAACCAAGCCACACCGCCACCCACTGCTAAAACCACTACTGAGACGGCTGCAATTACGCCTGAAGAAATACGATTAGATCCTTGTTGGTCTTTCATGTTCAAAACCTTCCTGACTGAGGGCTGAGATGGTGGTTATGTGAGGAGCAGCCTGATTAAGGACGATAGTTATAACTGAAGAGTTTCCCCCAACCGGGAGGAGACTTTATGCCTCAAAATGCGATTATTTTTAATTTTGCAAATCTCTAACTCCATTTTAGAATTTTTACTTTTTATCCGTCACCTGCCAAATTATATAAATCTCATTCTTTCTGGAGATGTTGAAGATGAAATTTACAACGCAGAGGAACGCTGAGGAAAACGCAAAGGAACGCAAAGTATTTATTACAAAAGCCCCTCCGCGAACCTCTGCGCTTCCCTTTGCGTTTAATTTTTACCCTCTATTGCTTCCGTAATCCACTTATGAAGTGTAGTTGTAACTTCCTCAATGACAATTTCTTGAGAGTTACGGGTTGCTCTTTCTACAACTTCGACTTTGCCATTAGCGATCGCACGTCCGGTTACAATTCTATAAGGTATGCCAATCAAGTCAGCGTCTTTAAATTTCACTCCCGCCCTTTCATCGCGGTCATCGAGTAGAGTTTCGATTCCCGCTTGATTAAGTTCTGTGTAAAGTTTTTGGGCGATTTCAATTTGTTGAGCATCTTTAATGTTAGGAATTGTGACGATCGCGTGATAAGGTGCGATCGCAACTGGCCAAATAATCCCATCTTTATCGTAAGATTGCTCTACGGCAGCTTGTGCTAATCGTGATACACCTACACCAAAACAACCCATAAATAGCGGCTTTTCTTCACCCTGTTCATTGGTATAAGTTGCTCCCATCGCTTGGGAATATTTAGTGCCTAATTGGAAGATGTGACCTGCTTCGATTCCACGGGCGCTTGCAAGAATTTGTTCTGGGTTGTGGATGGCGCGATCGCCTGGTCTGGACTTCCGCACATCTACTACACTGCTTGGTAACTTAAGTTGCTCATTCCAATTAGCACCAACTACGTGATAACCAGCTTCATTGGCACCTGTAACAAAGTTTTTTAAATCAACGACTGTTTGATCCACCAAGCGTAAAAATTTGGGATGGATCTGTTTATTGGCGGCAATATAATCATCTGCAATATCTGGGGCAATGTAGCCTAAAGGTAGAGATTTCGCTGTCCATGCTTGTTGGGCTTCTACATTTGGTACATTCAAACTAATAATAGTTTTAGCACCATATTCAGGAGCTAGTTTAGTCAGTTCATTTTGCAACTTGACTTCATTAACTTCTTGATCGCCTCGAATGCTCACCAGAACCAACACCGTTATACCGTTATCATAAACTGTCTGATAAAGGACATTTTTCACTAATTGAGTGGGAGAACAGTTGAGGAGTTGACAAACCTTTTCAATGGTTTCTGTTCCAGGTGTATCGCGTTTCTCATAAGTTGTAAACCGTGAGCTTTCGGTGTCAATTGGTAAAGAAACAGCCTTTTCTACGTTGGCGGCGTATTTACCATCCTCAGTGTAGAGAACTTCATCTTCACCAGCTTCCGCCAAAATCATAAATTCTGTGGAACCAGAACCGCCAATTGCACCAGAATCAGCTTCCACTGCTCGAAAAGCTAAACCAGAACGCCGCAGAATATTGCTGTAGGCTTTATACATATCCTGGTAAGTTTCTATGAGGCTGGCTTCATCGGCATGGAAAGAGTAGCCGTCCTTCATGATAAACTCTCGTCCACGCATCAAACCAAAGCGGGGACGAATTTCATCGCGAAATTTGGTTTGAATTTGGTAGAGATGTAGTGGTAGCTGACGATAAGAGCGAATCATATCACGAGCGATCGCAGTAATAACTTCCTCATGAGTTGGCCCTAATCCTAATTGTTGCTCACGGCGGTCAATCAGGGAAAACATGATCCCCTCAGCTTTCGTATAAGTGTCCCAACGTCCCGATTCCTTCCATAAATCAGCAGGTTGTAATTGCGGCAAAAGACATTCTTGTGCGCCTGTAGCATTCATTTCTTCCCGGACAATTTGGGAAACTTTTTGCAGTACCCGCCACATCAACGGGAGATAAGCATAAATACCGCTACCGATGCGACGAATGTAGCCTGCACGGAGTAATAATTTATGGCTGGGAATCTCAGCATCAGCCGGATCATCCCGCAGTGTAACGAATAACATTTGTGACAGTCGCATCGTTTATTCCCTTTCCAGAATCTCTAATTTGTTTATAAACCACCGGACGATTAGAAATCGCGGACACACAAACTCTCGTTCGCCTGGCCGGACTAAGAAGTTATCCTAGTTTTGGAACCTGCATTGTGAGCGCGATCAGCATCTTACAGCCGTTAAGATATGGCATAATATAATCCTTGCAACTATTTAATCTAGGTCTAGGTTATGAGTCATTTGACATTAAAACTAGACACTGTTCACCTAAGTGACGAACAATTTTATCACTTATGTCAAAACAACCGCGAATTTAAATTTGAACGCACTGCCAAGGGAGAATTAATCATCATGTCCCCCGTTGGAGGAGAAAGCGGCAATCGAGAAGCAGATTTAATTATTGATTTGGGAATTTGGAATCGGCAAACTGCCCTCGGTTTTACCTTCAGTTCTTCTACTATATTTAAGTTACCCAATGGTGCTGACCGTTCGCCAGATGCAGCTTGGATTCAACGAGAACGATGGCAAGCACTTACACTTGAACAAAGACGCAAATTTCCCCCCATTGCACCCGATTTTGTCATTGAATTAAGGTCAGCAACAGATGATTTGGAAATGTTGCGTTCCAAAATGCAAGAGTATATGGATGCAGGCGTGCAATTAGCATGGCTGATTAATCCCCAACAGCAGCAAGTGGAAATTTATCGCCAAAAACAAGATGTGGAAGTGCGAAATCTGCCCACACAATTATCGGGTGAAAATATATTGTTAGGATTTAGCTTGAGTCTATCTTGTTATTAATATTTGCGGCGTTGTTGAATGAAAGTATGAATTTATCTCACGCACTGGCTCCTCTGCAAGTGGCTTCCCGCAGGGGTAGGAATAAGGGTTTCAGAGAGTTATTGCGTAAGTCCTAACTAAGTTGATAAGCACAACTTGATGGCGCATACTTTGTTTTGCCTGGAAATCACGGGAGATACCGCTCCCGTCATGAGAGATACCGCTCCCATAAGTTCGGGAACCGCTCCCGTCATGACAGATACTGCTCCCATAAGTTCGGGAACCGCTCCCGTCATGACAGATACCGCTCCCATAAGTTCGGGAACCGCTCCCGTCATGACAGATACCGCTCCCATAAGTTCGGGAGCTGCTCCCGTCATGACAGATACCGCTACAGTTGCAATATTAATAACTACAGCTTAAGTAAGTAGGCAGTGATTGCGAAGGTCGTGTTCGCGGAGCGTCTCCAAGAGTTGCAATCTCGAAGTCTTGCGATTGCTTATCTTCTCTAATAAAGGCTGTGCAAACGAGACGCTGCACGTAGTTTGCTTATTTGCAGGAGTACGCGACCCTCGCAATGACAAATGTATATTTAATGTTGACTAACTACTTACAGCCGTTAAGATATCTTAAAAGAAATAACACCGGGCGATTAGAAATCGCGGCACCTTTAGGAGAAACTACTTTGGCAGATGTAATTTATCAAGCACAAGCACCCTTAGAATTTATTCCTCCGGCCTTTAACCCGTTATTTCTACGAGTTGTCCATCTGTTGCTACCCAGTTGGATAAACTGGCAAACAGCTATTACCCAAATTGAAGCAGACAACGTAGAGAATTTGGTGGATCTTTATCAACAGTTTCAAGATGGTAAAGTCCGCTTTATGTTGGCATTTCGTCATCCTAAAACAGATGATCCATTTTGTTTGACCTACTTGCTGTCTCAACTCGTGCCGAAGGTAGCGCGATCGCAAGGTACAATACTACAACTTCCGATTCACGCTCATTTCATCTACGATCGCGGCATTCCTCTATGGGCCGGTTCCTATGTAGGTTGGATTGCTTCTCGTTTAGGTGGTACTCCGATTCAGCGCGGTAAAGCTGACTGGACGGGGTTACGTTCGGCGCGTGACTTGTTTGCCAATGGGAAATTCCCGATGGCGGCTGCGCCAGAAGGTGCTACCAATGGTTTATCAGAAAATATTAGCCCCCTAGAACCTGGTATCGCCCAATTAGGCTTTTGGTGTGCTGAAGATTTGCAAAAAGCTGGACGTGATCAACAGGTTCTAATTGTACCAGTTGGGATTAAATATAGTTACGTTGATGCTCCTTGGGATGCGATCGCCAATCTTTTAAGTGAATTGGAAGCGGCTAGTGGTTTACCTGTGAATCCACCAGAACTTGCTTCCGTAGAGTTGCTTTATCCTCGGTTGTTGGCTTTGGCAGAACATTTACTTTCGTTGATGGAAGAATTTTACACCCGGTTTTATCATCAAAAGCTGGCAGATCCCAAGATTGTCGCTGGGCAAATTCCAGATAGAAATGAAGCGTCAGCAGTTCGTTTGCAAGCTTTGTTAAATGCGGCACTGTTAATATCAGAACAGTATTTTGATTTGCAGTCAAAAGGTAATTTAACTGACCGATGTCGGCGGGTAGAACAAGCCGGCTGGAATTATATATTTAGAGAAGAATTTAAGGATGTAAAAGGAGTATCTGCTGTAGAAAGAGCTTTAGGCGATCGCGTTGCCGAAGAAGCGAATGCGCGGATGTGGCACATGCGTTTAGTAGAAAGTTTTGTGGCTGTTTCTGGGAATTATATTCGTGAAAATCCAACAGCAGAGAGGTTTGCTGAGACAACTTTAATTTTAGGGAAAATGATCTCTAAAATCAAAGGTAATAAAGCTGTACAGCGTCCGCAATTGGGTAAGCAAAAAGTCAAAATTACTGTGGGTAAACCCATATCTATTTCTGAGCGTTACTCGGCGTATCAAGGAAATCGTTTGGCTGCTAGACAAGCTGTTGCTGATGTGACAAATGATTTGCAACACGCATTGGAAGAATTGATTTAAAAATGAAGATTAAACGTAAAGACACAATTAATATTCATTGCGTCTTTACTTAGTTTATGCAACTTAAATATTTTCTTTAAAAGAAACTACTCAGGTAATTCGCCAAAGCGATCGCGGTAACGCTGTAACAACTGTTCTACTAATTTGCGTTGCTGTTGTTCCTGTTCTGCACGAATACTTTCTTGTTCTGCACGAATACTTTCTTGTTCTGCGCGAATACTTGCTTCTTCAGCACGAATACTTGCTTCTTCTGCAAGTTCTTCTGGAGTGGGAAATCTATTACCTTGTTCATCAAACCAGTATAGCCACTCGCGCTGCCATCCTTCATGGATACCTTGACTTCTACCAATTCCCAAACCTATTTCAGGCATCCAGGCGGGTTCACCAAGGTGACGCACATATTCACCTTTTTCTAGTCGATAAACTTCAAAAGGTTGATGCTTGTCGCGCTGATAATAATCAGGGTTATAAGTTACATAATACAACACGCCCAACTTGGCATAATCGGTCTTTTTCTTGTCGTATTCTCCCCCATAAGTTTGTGAAACAACTTCCAACACCAATGTAGGAGAAACGTTATTTTCTTCTAACAAAACATAGCTTAACCGTCCCTTGGGATCATTCTTACGGCGTGGTACTCCTATGCTTAAGAAGCCATCAGGAATTATAGGAGTTCGCCGAATTTGACCTGTACGATCATAAATGCCCATATTAACACCAAAAAACCAGTCCCATCGGTCTTGCCAAATTAAGGCTAAGATTGCTTTTAATAAGTTGGGAATCAGGTTTTGTAGTTCATTATCCACAGGCGTATCATCGGAACAAGGTAACTCTTCTGAGGAAGGAAGATACTCAGGTGTGTTGTAGTCTAGCATGACGATTTATAGTGAAAATCTATGAATAAACGTCCGCTGACTTCACCTTAAGAGAATATCAGTATCAGCGGTAAATAGCAATAATACCCTATTCATTATATAAGACCTTATAGCGCGTGTACACGCTATAATAAAATTGAGCGATGGTCTTTTAAAAATAATTTATAGATCAATAGACCTTGGTGCGTCATGCTGTAAACACATTTTAAGGCGGTTATCTTCAGCAACAAATCCCAGTTTTATAAGACAGTGAAATTCAGTCTTGAAATAGTTAATTAAATAGTGAAAGTCATGCAACAGATTACTATCGACACAGCATCACAACACTTACACGAATTAATCGAAGCAGCAATCAATGGCGAAGAAATTATCATCACCAAAGATGAGCAGCCAGTGGTTAAGCTAACTCCGGTGATTCCAGAGAAAAAACGCTCTCTTTTATTTGGTAGTGCCAAAGGTTTGATTACAATAACAGATGACTTTGATAAGCCATTAGGAGAGTTTCAGGATTATATGTAATGGAGATAATATAATCACTCAATCGGAAATTAATTAAAAGTTTTGCAGTTGCAGAGGTTAATTATGGAAACTACAACTAAAAGACAAGAGTTGTTAAAAGCAATCAATCAAAGACTAGAACAAGCTTATGAAGACACTTTAGAAGATGTTCTAGAACTGTTAGACATTAGGAAAGTAGAGGATAAAGAGGATATTAAAGCCTTTGAAGAAGCTGAAAATGAACCTACTATTACTTGGGAACAGTACAAACAAGAATTAGAATCGTGACTTATCAAATAGAAATTTCTAATAGGGCTGTAAAACAATTAAAAAAATTATCTGCTGATATTCGAGATAGAGTTAACGAGAAAATTTTAGAACTGGCTGACAATCCCCGTCCTAGCGGCGTTGTCAAGCTAGAAAATACCGACAATAAATATCGTATTCGTATTGGCAATTATCGGATTTTATACGAGATTCAAGATGATGTGCTGATAGTTAAAGTTGTTAGGGTAGGACATCGAAGAGATGTTTATCGAGATGAGTAGATTGTCAAGTTAATACTAATTTTTTAATCTGCTTTTGCAGCGATTTTAAAATAACATCCCAGAAAATATCTTAGATAAATCGAGTGACAATTCAGGGAAACATGGCAGATGAACTGATTCATTTGGCAGATAAATCAGTTTGCGGCGATAACCAAATTTACCTTGCAAAGCTTGATAAGGTTCGCTATAGCATTCTAGATAATAATCTACTAAATTATATATCCAATAATCAGAAATACCTGCTTCTGCATAAATAGGTAGCTTTTCTTCTTGGTCATATTTTAAGGATGAATCAGCAATCTCAATTAAGAGTAAAATATCAGATGGATTGGGATGATTCCCTAGATAGTCATCATCTCTATTTTTTGCAATTACTCTATCTGGTTCAGGCTCACTGTTGTTAGATAAAGTAATTGGTTGTTGTCCTCGCAGGATTGCGCGATCGCCTACTAACTTATATAATTCTCTCTCTAGGCGTGTTTCACAAACAGAGTGCGGTGTACCTTTAGCAGCCATCTGGACTATTTCACCCTTAATTAGCTCTACTCGCTCATCCTCCTCGAAAAAGCCGAGTTCAGCTAGCCGATGATATTCAGCTATAGTAAAGCGTTTAGCAGTGGTAAGGCTCATAACAATTACGAGAATGCAGAGTTATTTGCATCTTAACCTTAGAACTGAATCTGGCGTTGCTGAAATTAAGTATGATTTACTACCCATCCAATTTATAACCCTGTTTGTAGACGCAAAGCGGCTTAATACAAGTAATAATTATACTTAGAATCAGCAATGTCCTGAATCCTTACACCAATTTTTTTTGAGCTTGGATATCACGGGCAAACCAAAATATAATTGCTCCTAAGGCTGGTAAAAGCGTTACACCGACAGTTGTACTTGGAATACACAATAGGATGCTAGTAATCACGAATCTTTTTGAATGTATGTTTAAAGCTGCAACTCCCAGCAGTACAGAGGAATACCAAGAGCAATACCAAGGAGCAGCAAATAGAAATAATATTAAGGTAATCCATCCTATGTTTATACTAAGATTAGTTTCAGAATATTTTTTTTTCCAATATGGTTTTATCAGAATAATCAAATAAGAAAGTACAAATATAGAAAACATTAGAGATTTAAATATTGAGAAGAGATTCTGTTGGAAACTTAGAGAAAAGTTGAGAATTTTAAAACTTATTAATTTCTTAACTAAAGCATGTAATGAAGCACTTACTTTTCCTTCAACCCCAGGATTTAAAAGGCTTTTCCAAGCATCTACTGTAGGCAAAGCTATAAGATAAGCTGCAAAAATTATAGCTACAGAGATACAAATAGCACTGAATAAAATTTTCCAACGTTTTTGCTTAATTAAGTAAACAAAAACTAAAGGCAGCCAAATAATTGGTAATGTTTTAATTAGAAAACCAATCCAAGCTGTAACGATCGCAGCTATATAATTACGATTTTTGAGGCATATTACTAAAATAATTAAAGCTGTAGAAATAAAGACATCAATATGTGCATTTATAACCTGCTCATATAGCAGAAATGGGTTAACTAAATATGCAATTGTTACATTAACTTTATGAGGAGAGTTTTTTAAATGCCGCCATATTAAGTAAGCATTTAATATATGGAATAAAAGACATATTAATTTAAATACATAAATTCCTAAGCTAGGAGTAATTGCAACGAAAATAGCGGAAAACGTAAAAAATAGTTGAGATACAGGCCCATAAGTTGAAGTCTGTTTCCAGACAAGAAATGCAGACAACTTTGAAGTAAATGTGCCTGCACCATTAATAAAAGGGTTAATTCCATTTAAATTCATCAAACCATAATGCACATATAAATTAACATCGGTACTTATTGGATAACTTATCAAGGCAATTAACAAAAAAAATGAACTATTTTTTAGTATTTTTATAAAAGTTATATCTGTTTGTTGATTTTTATTTATTATTAACCACAGAATATATATAATATTTAAACACAAGTATTCTATAACTGTTCTTAGTTTGTCAAAATTGTTAGAAAAATCACGTAAATATTTACCTGTGGAATTAGCTAAAGAATCAAGATTAAAAGAATAAGCTCTAATTGCTAATTCTCCACATAATACTAATGACAAAACTATGGCAAGACCTAACAATATTTGGTTTATTTGGTTTTTTCTCATATAAGGAAAATTATTCATATTTACCCTAAGATAGGTTGGCAGAAAAATATTGTGTTTTGCGTCTACGCTCTATTACTGATGCTGAATACTCCTTGTTAACGAGGGACGAAAGACCTATTTTCTCACATTTGGTTTTTTTTTGCAAACCTACTTAGAACTAGCCTATGCCGTCATTGGCAGACAATAGCAACAACAAATAGGGGTAAAAATTTTACCCCTACAAAGTCGTGTATTATTTTAAGAATAGCTAGAAAAGGTTAGTACTATTAACTTAAGTGACTTTCTAGCAAAGATGCGATCGCATCGGTAGAAATATTCTTGTATTTCTTGTTACCAATTTCTAAAACCCAGTTGGGGGCGCTGCTACAGCATTTTTGGCAGCTAGTATATTCAATGATAACTTTGTCTAACAAATTGCGATCGCTCAAAGTTTTTTCTAATTCTGATAATAACTCTTTACCACCACGCTTGAGGCAACCAGACTTTTGACATACCATAATCCTCGCTTTGGGTTGAGGTGGTAAATCTTGATTTGGACACCCATCCATTGGTGTCACCCGATAGGCTTTGATTTTAATTTTACTTGTGTGCGAGTCTAACTTACTATGAGCAAAAACCCGAATTTGCTGACCAGGAACTAAGGATAAACTTAGAGAACGGCGCAACTCTTTAGGCAGTTTAATTTCTACATTTCCAGATGGAACTGCCAATTGCAAGTATTTATATTTTCCTGGTTCACCACCAACAAAACCTAATAACTGTCCCTCAAGATTCAATTCTGATAACGTCAAATACTTGTCACCCATGATTGATAAAAATTTGGGAGTGGGGAGTGGGGAGTAGGGAATTAAAAGTTAGGAGTGGGGAATAGAGAATTAAAAATTAGGAATTAAGAGTTAAGAATCATAACTCATAACTCATAACTCCCTACTCCCTACTCCCCACTCCCCATTTTTTAAGCGAGGCGTTTAGCTTCTACAGTTTTGGGTAAATTGGCTGCATCTGGCAATTCACTAAATTCCAATTCCCAACCATTTGCTAGGGTGAGAATCTTGCCATCATTTCCATCGGTTTGTTTGACGACTTCTTCTTCAAGGTCTTTCTTAGCAACGTAAACTACTAAGGTGCCGGCGTCATTCATGCGTAGCATTACTTTCATGAGATTCCTCAACAGATTCTAGTTCTTTTTTCATACAGCCGACGACGAACCCTGTTTCTAAGAAATGCACAGCATAGATATAGGAAGTCTGCAAATATGTGCCTATACTCGCTATGTAGCCGATATCTCCCTTGTTTACTAAAACTTGGCCGACTTCCTTACCGGGAAAAGTACCATCGTTTTTTAGCAGTTTACGAACTCTTACTTTTTCACCAATTTCAAAAGCAGGTGGTAGGTTTAGTTCTAATTCATCGCGTTGCATGAGAATACCTCTGTTCTCTGACCAAATTCAATAGTTCTTCTGTCGTCAAACTGCGTTTTTTCTGTACCGATTGATGGCGCACTGCGTCTAAAACAGACTGGGTTTCTTGGGAGTTCAAGAAAATGCCATGCTGCTCTAGCAAGTTTGAAACCAAATGCCGTCCAGAATGTTTACCTAATACTAAGCGCCGTTCCCAACCCACTTCTTCGGGAGCAAATGGTTCGTAGGTGATGGGGTTTTGCAATACTCCGTGAGCATGGATGCCAGATTCGTGAGCAAAAGTATTTTCGCCAACGATCGCCTTCCAGGGTGGTACACTAGCACCGGATGCGGCAGCAACGAGTTGAGACAGTTCCAGCAAACTGGGAGTGTCAATGCCCAAATCGATGCCGTAAATGCGTTTGATAGCCATGACAACTTCTTCTAATGCTGCATTTCCTGCTCTTTCACCTAATCCGTTGACTGTGGTATTCACGGATGAGGCTCCGGCTTTGATACCTGCAAGTGCGTTGGCAGTTGCCATACCAAAATCATTATGCGTGTGGATTTCTAGGGGAATCATCAAAGCTGAAACCAGCCGTTGGACTTTGGTGTAGGTGGTGAAAGGGTCAAGAACTCCTACGGTGTCGCAGAAGCGAAAGCGGGATGCACCCCATTCTTGGGCATAAAGCGCTACATCTAAGAGGAAGTTTTCATCAGCCCTGGAAGAATCTTCTCCGCCGACTGCTACCCAAAGACCTTGATCGAGAGCGAAGCTGATAGAGTCTTTGAGTTTTTGTAAACTTACTCGCCATTGACCGTGAAATTTAGTGGCAATTTGGATACCAGAGACGGGAATGGCAATATGCACTCGATTCAGACCGCAAGCGATAGAAGCCTTAATATCTGAAATGACAGCGCGGTTCCAGCCCAAGAGTTTTGCTTGTAAACCCAAGTCAGAAATTGCGGCGATCGCTCGTGTTTCTTCCTCACCCATTGCCGGTATACCTACTTCTAATTCCGGTATACCAATGGCATCGAGAAACTTAGCGATCGCTACTTTTTCTTCTAGGTTAAAAGCAACACCTGCTGCTTGTTCGCCATCACGTAATGTCGTGTCATTAATTATGATTTGATTCATTGCAAATATCCCTCTGTTGGAAGTATTCTTAATATCCTTTCTCTCTACAATCCCTAGTAATGGTAAATGCTAAAAATATCACAATTCATAATGTAGGATATATGATCCTTAATTATTGTCCAATTAGTAGCATCACATCTGTATGGCAGGGAACTAAAACCATGTATAATTTACTAATCGTTTTTACCGATGTCAGTTGAAATTTGTTCGAGTAGCAATGAACTAATATAGCTATTAGCAAATCCGGAACAAAGCAAAACACAGAATCCAGCAATTAAGGATGTAATCATCTTAGTGACCTCATATTTTCTAGAGCATTGGTGTGTAATTTAGGCAGGTAATGATATTCAAAGTTAAAGGATACAAATTAGTTAACTTTGTTCTGCTAGCCAATCAAAAATCTTTCCTAGCTGTTCTAAGTCAACTAAACCATACTGCCAGAGAAGCATCGGTAGTGGGCCATTTTCTAATTCCCGGTGTCGCAGAGCTACAGCAATATCAGCATTTGAAAGTTCAAGTTCATTGTGCAAAAAGTTGAGGAGTTTTATATTTCTGTTACGAGTCGGCATAGTTGAACTTTAAATTTATTAATTTGGAAAAGAGTTAAAAATTAGAAATTCCAATTTAATTTGGTAATTCCGCCTTTTTAATTGTCGTTATATGTCAGGGAAATTTCAGATTTAGCAGACTAGATAAAATCTAAAACTCGACTAATCTTTCTCAGTTTGCAACAAAATCTGCTAGCTGACAGTAACTTCAACTTCTAAACTCATTCGAGGTTTGTGCATCTATGAACAAAAGGGGGAGTGGGGAGTAGGGAGTGGGGAGTAGGGTATGAAAAACTTTTCATTTTTACTCAGGATTCATCCCTGTAATGCCAGCAACGCTCTAGCCACTCTAATAATTCGTGACGAGAAGCAAGAAATTGCATAACCGTACTGCGAATTAGAATTGCTTCTAGCAAATTGTTCACTTCCACTCGTAAAGAACCATCGGGGGGACAGGAACTCTTAATTTTTAACTCTTGCAAACGGTGATAGATTCGCCAGCGATCGCTCAAAGGAATCTGCAATACTTGATCGCCTAAAGTATGATTTGTCATTTGTCCGTTGTCCTTTGTCATTTGTACGTTGTCTTTTCTCATTTGTCCGTTGTCATTTGCAAATGACTAATGACCAATGACTAATGACTCTTGACTTCTAAAGTTTGCAGTTGTTTTTCGAGTTGCTCGATCCGCGAGAGCAAAGAACGAATCACGGTTGCTTCCACATCGGGTAGCTTTCCATGTTCTAAGGGAGAAAGGCTGGCGCTTTTATTCCGAGAAATAATTCGGCCGGGAACTCCCACCACAGTGCGATCGCTGGGAACATCCCGCAAGACAACCGAACCTGCACCAATACGGACGCGATCGCCAATTTGCAGATTACCTAAAACTTTCGCACCCGCCCCAATCACAGCATTTTTACCCACTGTGGGATGACGCTTACCAGTTTCTTTACCAGTTCCGCCAAGGGTGACGCCCTGATAAATCAGTGTATAGTCGCCGACGATCGCAGTTTCGCCAATCACAACACCCATTCCGTGGTCAATAAACACGCCTTGACCAATCTCTGCACCTGGGTGAATTTCAATTCCGGTCAAAAATCGCCCCAAATGAGAAATTAAGCGGGGGATAAAACTCACTCCTCGACAATGTAACCAGTGAGCCAGACGATGCAAACATAGCGCGTGCAATCCTGGATAGCAAAACACCACCTCTAGCCAATTCCGGGCTGCGGGATCGCGCTCAAAAATAATGCGAAAATCACTCAATAATGGCTCAAAAAAAACGCCAGAGAGTAAATTTTTCAGCATAGATGTATGGGCAGAATTCTGCGTTTTGGTAGTCTGGCGTAGCCCGTCGTAGACATCGCTAATATTGTCTAAAGACTGTTGCATCGGTAATGTCTATCTGGTAGAAAGAGTTATCTGCTATTTTTATGCTTATATCAGGCGACTTCCAACTAGATAGGAAAACTAATGTTGATTGGATTTATTGGATTGATTAATGTTGTACTCAAACGCCGAAACCCCTACTCAAGATAAACTTAAAATTTGTCTTGGGGTAGGGGCGCTAGTCTTTAACAATAGGGGTGTTAGTATTTTTTGGGCAGGGTTAAAGAATTTCTGTACTCGCTACAAGAAACTTTACCTGTAAGCCTTGGCAAACATTTCATCAAGATATTTTGCAATATATTAAGCTGTACTCAGATGCACTCAAACATGAGTTAAATGAAACTACAAATCGTTTTTTGTATACGCTACTACTATTAGTATCTTATTATTTGGTTGGACGAATAACAGATTTCTTTATTTTCTTTTAGGATTTGCTGTCTGTATGTATGCATACGTTTCAAAATATAGTTATCGCTCATAGTGAATATCTTATTGTTGAAGGAAAGCAGTTCAATGAGTGCAAATAGACCTGCTTGCCGAATTCATAATTACTAAACTTTTCTCTCTTGATAATGACCCATCACTAATCAATACGGTTCGGATAAGATCCCCCCGCCTGTGGCGACCCCCTTAAAAAGGGGGTAAAGGAGGAAAAAAGCCCCCCTTTTTAAGGGGGGTTGGGGGGATCTCCGAGAGCCAAACATATTAACCGAACCGTATTGCATCACTAATATCAATTTGAAAAATGATTGCTACAGATGGACAGAGAAACCCAGATACAGTAAGCGGTTTCCAATCCAAAATCTAAAATCTAAAATTCAAAATGGTATAACTTTGAATACTTTTATTATTTTTTCAATTGTTCTAAATAAGCAGCAACCTCTATCATAATGCTGTTACATCTTTGTTAAGAATAGTTACAGCTTATTAACACAAGGAAATATTTCGTATGGTAGTTGCACTTAATAATAATGCACCACATCAGGTTGTAATCGTTGGTGGTGGTTTTGGTGGACTGTATGCAACAAAGGCTCTGAATGCAGCGAATGTAAATGTTACTCTCATTGATAAACGTAACTTTCACCTATTTCAGCCGCTTTTATATCAAGTTGCTACAGGTGCGTTAGCACCTTCTGATATTTCTGCACCATTGCGATCTGTATTTAGCAAAAGCAAGAATACAAAGGTGTTGTTGGGAGAAGTAAATGATATTGATCCAAAAGCGCAACAAGTTACTTTGGGTGATGAAGTAGTACCTTATGATACATTAATTATCGCCACAGGTGCTAACCATTCCTATTTTGGTAAGGATGACTGGAAAGAAGTTGCTCCTGGCTTGAAAACTGTGGAAGATGCGATAGAAATGCGTCGCCGGATATTTGGCGCATTTGAAGCAGCAGAAAAAGAAACTGATCCAGAAATTCGCCGTGCTTGGTTGAGTTTTGTGATTGTGGGGGGTGGCCCGACGGGTGTAGAATTAGCAGGTGCGATCGCTGAGTTGGCATACAAAACTCTCAAAGAAGATTTCCGCAGCATCGACACTTCAGAAACGAAAATTTTACTATTACAAGGGGGCCCTCGCATCCTCCCACACATGGCGCCAGAGTTATCGGCATCAGCAGCAGTATCTTTGCAAAAGTTGGGTGTGGAACTCCACACTCACACTAGGGTGACAAATATTGAAGGTGATATCGTTACTTTCAAGCAAGACAATGAATTTACAGAAATTGCCTCAAAAACTATATTGTGGGCAGCAGGTGTCCAAGGTTCCCCAATGGGGAAAGTCTTAGCAGAAAGTACAGGTGTAGAGTGCGATTACTCTGGGCGTGTAATTGTAGAACCTGACTTGTCTATCGAGGGTTATGCCAACATTTTCGTAATTGGAGATTTAGCTAACTTCTCCCACCAAGATAGTAAAGTCTTACCTGGTGTTGCACCTGTCGCTAAACAACAAGGAGAGTATGTAGGTAAACTAATTAAACAACGGCTTAAAGGTCAGACTTTGCCACAATTTAATTACAACGATGTGGGTAGTTTGGCGATGATTGGGCAAAATTTAGCTGTTGTAGATTTAGGCTTAATCAAACTCACAGGCTTCATTGCTTGGGCATTTTGGCTACTAGTTCACATCTACTTCTTAATCGAGTTTGACACTAAATTACTAGTAGTATTTCAGTGGGCGTGGAATTATATTACTCGTAATCGTCGCTCTAGATTGATTACAGGTCGAGAAGCTTTTGTAGAACCAAAAACTGTTAACAATACGGTGCAACAGGCTTCTGTGACACCTCTGTAACTTCAAATCACAAGGGGCTATTGAGTGATGAGTGCAGTGTGGTGGCAAATCTTGGGCGAAGATTAGCTGTTCCAGGAAAAGAATATGGGGATGATATCAAGTTCGGCAAATCACTTACGATATGTCATTGCGAATGCAACGAAGTGGAATGAAGCAATCGCAAAGTTTTGGGATTGCCACGCGACCCTCGCAATGACATAAGTCTTAAGTCGAACATGATATGAAATACCGCCCTAAGCAATTTTGGCAATTTGGCATCTCATAACTTCGAGTTGCAGTTTCAATGGAGATATCAACACAACGGGACAGTAAAGAAGTGTACGGGGGATAAGGTAAAACTTTCCGCTTCTGGTGTCCCAGCTATGCCAGTTGTCAAATGAGTGCTGTAGAATAGCTCTACATAATTGATACAGCGCTCAACAGAGTTCAGTTCCTGCTCTGCAACTGGCTAGAAATCAACAAAACCAAATATAGCCCAGATGGCTAAACCCTTGTCAGTGGTAGTCTTGACAGTTTCTACCAGAAGTAGGTCGTGCTTAAGCGATAATAAATACATTTGCTTATAGATGCACAGTTATGATCTGCGGGCATTCTGACTCGGTTTATTCCGTCGCCATTAGCCCAGATGGCAAAACCCTTGTTGGTAGTAGTTGGGACAACACCATCAAAATTTGGCGGCTACCTTAGTGTTAGCGGTAGCGGGGCGTTTAGCCCGTGCTGAGTTAGCTGTTTTGAGTATTTAGCTGAAAACACAAAAAATAAGTAAAATTTACCAACAACACAGCCTGATTAATCCTGATTATGCTCTGTCTCGACTCTTTGAGCGATGGAGAAGTACTAGCAAGCGATCGCAGATTAATCAAGATTATCTGGATCTATGCCAAGCGATATCTAAAGTTACGTTAAGTTATAATCAGCAGTCCAACATTTAAAACAAATGAACTGGAAACTTGACGAAGCACAACAAAAACTGCCAGAGGTGATTGATGCTATTGCATCAGAACCTCAATTAATCTTCAAGCAGGACAAATTAGTTGCGGCGATCGTAGAACCTAAACTTTTTCAAGCCTTCCTTGCTTGGCATCAGCAACAAAAAGTCTCTTCCTTCGCAGATGCTTTTGTAGAACTACGTCAAATCTGTGCTGAAGAAAATTATATTTTAGAGACACCTGCACGATGTAGCGATCGCCCTATTCCATTTGCTGAAGAATAGTATGAGCTTTCTCTGCGATACTAACATTATCAGTGAATTATAGCAGTCCTAAATCATTTGTGAAAATTCTATATCTCTTTCTTCTTTCTTCCCTTTGTGTCCTTGGCGTTCTTGGCGGTTCGTTTCCTTATTTATATTTTTCACGACTCATTTAGGATTGCTATAGTAACTCTCCCAGGTATGAGAAGATGATACCAATTAGTGTGGCTATCTTTACCAGGACGGTAGGTAAAGCCTGCTTGCAGCAATAAGCTTTTGAGTTCTCTGATTTTCTTGGGCATATACTCAGCTTACATTTACCCTTCCCACTGCTGTAACTTCCCCTGAGTAAATTCCCGGACTTTCTAAGTCAAATTATTTTCTGTGCGTAGGCGCAGCCCGTCGTAGACATCGCCTAAAATTACCCCGCAATGCAATGTCCGAAGCGATCGCCCACGGACTCATGCAACACCTTGCTAACAATGACTGTTATTCTCGTGAAGGTAAGATGTATGGAGTATTATTAGTTGAACTATCCAATGGCGAACAACGGGTACTCAAAGCCTTCTCCGGTCTTTTGAATGGTTGCAGCGTAGTTGAAGGCTGGATACCACCAATTCCGGGAAGAGACGGAGTTGCTTTAGAGGAAGCCAGCACTTTGGCACAGTTGGACGCGATCAAGCAAGAACTCCTTACTTTGAAACAACTGAACGAACGCCAGCAGTATGAAACCTTATGTCATGAGTTTGAGCAGCAATTGCAAGAAATGAGCGATCGCCATCGTCATTGCAAACATCAACGACAGGAAAAACGTCAGCAAATCTGCAATACTTTTACTGGAGAAGCACTAACTCTTTCCCTTGAACAACTCGATGAAGAAAGCCGTCAGCAGGGACTTGAGCGACGACAACTTAAACGCCAGCAAAATGCAGTATTACAGCCCCTCCAGCAGTTAATTACAGCTACAGAGGCGCGAATTAGCGAACTGAAACAACAGCGTAAAATATTATCTCGTCAATTACAAGCTCAGATGCACGCTAGCTACAGCCTGACTAATTTTTCCGGGCGATCGCAATCGTTGCAGCAATTGATGCCAGAAGGCTTGCCCACTGGCACTGGAGATTGTTGTGCCCCAAAACTGCTCCATTATGCGGCAACGCATAACCTCAAACCACTGGCAATGGCAGAATTTTGGTGGGGAGCGTCTTCGATAAATCAGGACAAAATACCGGGAGAATTTTATGGAGCCTGTGCCGAGCGATGTCAGCCGTTGATGGGGTTTTTGCTCTCAGGGTTGAAACCTATTTCAATCATTAATAAAGATTTTTCCAAGGAAGAGATCCCCATTCTTTATCAAGATGAATGGCTGATTGCTGTAAACAAACCTGCTGGGCTGCTTTCGGTGCCTGGCCGTTACCGCGATCGCCAAGATAGTGTTTTGAGTCGCTTACGTCATCTGTTACCCGATGGCATGGCGCTTGCATCTGTGCATCGCCTGGATCAGGAAACTTCTGGTATTTTGTTATTGGCACGCGATCGCCAAACCCATCGACAACTCAGCCAACAGTTTCAGCAACGGCAGATTCACAAGGTTTATGAAGCCATACTTGGCGGGGCTGCGACAGTTGACCAAGGTACAATTGATCTGCCATTGTGGGGAGATCCGCAAAATCGCCCTGAGCAAAAAGTTGATTGGCAGCGCGGTAAACCCAGCTTGACACACTTCCGGGTAATGGCGAGAGAAGGAGGAGACTACACCCGCATAGAATTTATACCGCTAACAGGACGCACTCATCAATTAAGGGTTCATGCAGCTGATGCGCGAGGACTTGGGGTAACTATTTTAGGCGATCGCTTTTATGGATGCTGTGCAGAAGCAAGTCGGTTACATCTGCACGCTAGAGAACTTCGTTTTGAGCATCCACAGACAGGCGAAACTCTTCACATCCACTCAGAAACGCAATTTTGACGATATAACCTTCCCCACTCCCCACTCATAGGAATACGCGGGATGCGGGAAACTCAGCGTCTTCAGACCTGAGAGGGAAGCGGCACGGGCGAACGCCACTTGCTACAACGCTCTTAACCCGCGCAACGCAGTGGCTCCTTTAGTCGCAGTAGTATTTTTTTCTTAATTTGAGGCATGGTGAGGATCTTCAATATACTTTCTAACCGCCTCACTGCTTATGTTACCAGCAGTACTCACAAAATAACTACTTGTCCATAATGAAGGAAGTTTTAAAAGAGCAGGGAATTCTTTTCTCAGCAAATAGCTAGAGCGTCCTTTAAAAGCCTTAACTACTAAATGTGGAGTATCTGTAGGCTTGACGCTAACAAACAAGTGAACGTGGTCAGGAGCTATTTCTAAAGCGAGAATATCCCAATTTTTCTCTATAGCTAATTCAGCAAATATCTGTCTAATTTTAGTTGTCACTTCACCTACTAAAACTTTCTTTCGCCGTTTAGGGATAAACACAAAATGATAGTTAATCAAGTACTTGACATGGTTATGAGTATTATAATCTTGCTGAGTGAGCATCCTAGATTAGTAGATATGTATTAATTTATCTACTATAATCAATTACTATATGCAAAGCAACTAATCTTGTAGGTGCAAATAGTGGCAAAACCTAACAAAAGCATGGGTGTGCAACAAGTTTTGTTGTTCCCAAGGAATGAGACGAAAGCGCTATTAGAATATCTCTGCGAGCAATCAGGCAAGCTTTACAATACAGGGATTTATTTTGCACGACAAACTTTTTTTAAAACAAATAAACTGTTGACAGGCAAATTTGATTTAGCATTTGAGCCATCAATTGCAAAGTCAATGCTTGCTCAATCTCTGCCTTCTACGCCAATGCAACAAACTCTAATGTCAGTTACAGAGGCGTTCAAGTCTTTCAAAGAATTGAGAGATTTGTATTTAAAAGGTGAACTACATTTCAGGCCGAAACCACCTAATTATCTAAAAGGGTTAAAGTTATTCAAAGTCGCCTATCCAAACTCAGGAGGTCAAAAACCAACATTAGTTAATGGACAACTTAGGTTTTCTCTGGGGTTGACAGTTAGGCGTTGGTTTGGTGTGTCTGAGTTCTTTCTGCCAATGCCGTCAAACATTGACTACTCAAAGGTTAAAGAGTTTACGATTCTACCTAAGAATGGTGCTTTTTATCTTGAGATGTCCTACGAAGTCGCCAAACAAAAGCACGATCTAGATACAAATCAGGCGTTGTCTATTGACCTTGGGACTGCTGATAATTTAGCTGCTTGTGTTGATACATTGGGTAATTCCCTGTTGATTGATGCCCGTGCAATGAAGGCGATGAATCAGCTATGGAATAAGAAAGTATCAACACGTAAGGAGGGTAAACCATCTTGCTATTGGGACAATTGGTTAGACCGTGTAACCCGTAAACGTAATCACCAGATGCGGGACGGGATTAACAAAGCAGCAAGATTAATTATTGACCACTGCCTTAAATATGGCGTTGGTACTTTAGTACTTGGGTGGAACGAGGGTTTTAAGTCTAATGCCAATATGGGTAGAGTGAACAATCAGAAGTTTGTTCAAATGCCTTTGGGTAAATTGAAAGACCGATTGAAACAACTGTGTGATTTGCACGGCATTAGATTTATTGAAACCGAGGAAGCCTACACGTCAAAAGCTAGCTTTCTAGATGGAGACTCCCTACCCAAATATGGTCAAAAACCTATTGGGTGGAAAGCATCTGGTAAGCGGATTAAAAGAGGTCTGTATCAGTCAGCAAATGGTTCAATTGTAAATGCAGATTTGAACGGCAGCGCGAATATTTTGCGAAAAGTAGCCAGCAATCTAAGCCTAGACTTAGGCTTACTGGGTAGGCGGGTCTTGACGACCGCAGCGAGAGTTAGACTTTGGATGCTACCTAAGTTTACTCTGTCCGCAGAATCTCAGTGTCTTTAGACCTGAGAGTGTCAAAATATGAGAACATAAGTGAATTGTAGCTAAACACTTATATAGAGGTTTTAAGTGGATACTATTGCAATCCCTCCTTTGAATCGCCCAATAGATGCCACGGTAGAGATTCCTGGTTCTAAAAGTATTACCAATCGGGCGTTACTCGTTGCTGCTTTGGCGCAAGGCAACTCTATTTTAGAAAATGCCTTATTTAGTGACGACAGCGATTATTTTGCTAAATGTTTAGAGCAATTGGGCATTCCCATTACTCTAAATCCTCATCTGGCTCAGATTCAAGTGGCAGGAAGGGGAGGCGAAATTCCAGCGAAGCAAGCAGATTTATTTGTGGGTTTAGCAGGTACAGCAGCAAGGTTTATCTCGGCGCTGGTGGCATTGGGTAACGGTGAATATCGCCTAGACGGTGTTCCTCGGATGCGAGAAAGACCGATGGGTGATTTGCTGACGGTGCTGCAAACAAGCGGAATAACCGTTAACTTCGAGGGAAATCCTGGGTTTATGCCTTACACCATCTACGGTGGGCAGTTTTCTGGGGGAAATTTTCGTTTGCAAGCCAACCAAACAAGTCAGCAACTTTCGGCATTACTGATGATTGCGCCTTATGCTCAACAAGACACAATTATTGAAGTTGAGGGTACGCTGGTTTCTCAGTCTTACATCAAAATGACTTGTCGCCTGATGGCAGATTTTGGCGTAGAGGTGATTGAAATCGGTGAAAATCAATTTCAAATTAAAGCAGGTCAGCGTTACCAGGCTCGTCATTACACAATAGAACCTGATGCGTCAAATGCTTCTTACTTTTTTGCCGCCGCCGCCGTCACTGGTGGACGGGTGCGGGTTAAGCATTTGACCAAACAATCCTGTCAAGGTGATATTCTTTGGCTCGATGTCTTAGAACAGATGGGTTGCCAAATTCATGAATCCGATGATTACACCGAAGTAACAGGGCCAGAGCAATTGCTGGGTATCGATATTGATATGAACGATATGTCAGATTTGGTACAAACTTTAGGAGCGATCGCCCCCTTTGCCAGTTCACCTGTTACCATTCGCAATGTGGAACATATTCGCTATAAAGAAACCGACCGTATTCACGCGGTTGTTACCGAGTTGCGGCGCTTAGGAGTCCAGGTTGAAGAATTTGCCGATAGACTCAAGATTGAGCCTGGCCCCATTACTCCAGCTGCGATCGAAACTTATCATGATCATCGCATGGCAATGGCCTTTTCTGTCACTGGCTTAAAAGTTCCGGGGATTGTAATTAAAGACCCCGGTTGTACAGCGAAAACCTTTCCAGATTACTTTACCCGATTTTTTCAAATGTTAGAACAATAAAAGGTGATTTAACATGGTTTCTAATATTCTAGAAGGAATGCCCGTGCTGGCTCGTCATGAGGGTGATTGGGTAGGAACTTATACATTAATTGACACAGCAGGAAAAATTCTTGACAGCCATGAGTCTTACTTAACTTGTCAATTCCCAGAAAATGGACTTTATCCCTACTACCAAATAAATCGTTACAAGTGGTCTGATGGTAAAAAAGAAGAGTATGAGTTTCCCGGAATCTATAAAGATAATAAGCTATGGTTTGACAGCGATCGCATTCAAGGTAAAGCTTGGGAAGTTGATGATTCTGTCGTGATTTTGTGGTTTGCTTACAAGACAAACCCAGAAATGAGCTTATATGAAATGATCTACATTAGTCCAGACAGTAACAATCGTGCCCGCACTTGGCATTGGTTTAAAAACAATCAAATCTTTCAACGCACCTTAATTCAAGAACAACGGCTAAGATAAAACAATCGGCGTTGCTGAGTCAAAAGATGAATTAGCTTCATTTAGCAACGCCAAACAAGTTCAACTTGGTAAGGTACACGCATGGCCAAAGGTGACAAAATAAACTTTTCTACTCCTAGCGGTTTCCCAGAATTTTTGCCTAGCGAAAAGCGTTTAGAATTATATTTGCTAGATATCATCCGTAGAGTTTTTGAAAGCTATGGATTTACACCTATTGAAACACCTGCGGTAGAACGTTTAGAAGTACTCCAAGCTAAAGGCAACCAAGGCGACAATATCATTTATGGAATTGATCCTATTCTGCCACCAAATCGACAAGCTGAGAGAGATAAGTCAGGTGAAACTGGTTCAGAAGCAAGAGCTTTAAAGTTTGACCAAACAGTTCCTCTAGCGGCGTATATTGCTCGTCATCTCAATGAATTGACCTTTCCCTTTGCTCGTTACCAAATGGATATGGTTTTTCGGGGAGAACGGGCAAAAGATGGGCGTTTTCGTCAATTCCGTCAGTGCGATATCGATGTAGTCGCTCGTCGTGAACTCAGCTTGCTCTATGATGCTCAAATGCCTGCAATTATCACTGAGATATTTGAAGCAATTAATATTGGCGATTTTCTGATTCGCATCAATAATCGCAAAATTCTGACAGGTTTTTTTAAATCTGTGGGAATTACTGAAAATCAAATTAAATCTTGTATTGGCATCGTTGATACCTTAGAAAAAATTGGTGAAGCCAAGGTAAAACAGGATTTAGAAAAAGAGGGTATTCTAGCAGAACAAGCTCAGAAAGTTATTGATTTTATTAAAATTGATGGTTCGGTTGATGAAATATTAGATAAACTCAAGCACCTTACACAAAATCTACCAGAAACCGAGCACTTGAGCCTGGGAATTGCTGAAATAGAAACAGTAATTGCAGGTGTTCGCAATCTGGGAGTTGCCGAAAATCGTTTTTGTATTGATTTATCTATTGCGCGTGGTCTTAATTACTATACTGGCACAGTTTACGAAACAACTCTATTAGGACATGAAGCATTAGGTAGTATTTGTTCTGGTGGCAGATATGAAGAATTAGTTGGGGTGTTTTTGGGCGAAAAAATGCCAGGTGTCGGCATTTCTATAGGCTTAACTCGTTTAATTAGCCGGTTGCTCAAAGCTGGTATTCTTAATACATTAGCTGCTACACCAGCCCAGGTGATGGTAGTAAATATGCAAGATGATTTAATGCCCACTTATTTAAAAGTTTCTCAACATCTGCGTCAGACAGGAATTAATGTTATAACTAGCTTTGATAAGCGTCCCTTGGGTAAACAATTTCAGCTAGCAGACAAACAGGGAATTCAATTCTGTGTAATTATTGGTTCTGAAGAAGCAGCCGCACAAAAATCCTCACTCAAAGATTTAAAAACAGGCGACCAAGTAGAAGTTTTACTAGAAAATTTGGCTGAGGAAGTTAAAAAAAGACTTGCCTAAAAGTTGATTTATCTCTTCCTTCTTTTCCTTTGCGTTCTTCTCTACGAGACGCTACGCGAATGCATCCTTAGCGTTGGATCATTTATTTATTTGTTGAAAGTCCCTTAACTAAATTGAACAACTTTATAGGTACTAGAAATATGACGCAACTCACTTTGGTAATTGGTAATAAGAATTATTCATCTTGGTCACTTCGTCCCTGGCTAGCGATGAAGCAATTTGGTTTGGAATTCAATGAGATTCGGATTCCTCTTTACTGCCCAGACTATTTATTAAAAACTCGGCAATACTCACCATCAGGAAAAGTACCTGTACTATTGCACGATACACAAACTGTATGGGATTCTCTGGCTATTTGTGAATACCTAGCTGAAGCATTTCCGACTAGGCAATGGTGGCCAGAAGATAAGGCAGCAAGGGCATTAGCTCGTTCCATTACTGCGGAAATGCATTCAGGGTTTCAAAATTTGCGTCAGAATATGCCGATGAACTGCCGTAAGAAATATCCTGGTAAAGGTTTAGCATCCGGTGTACAACAAGACATTGACTATATTACCAACATCTGGCGAGAATCTCGTCAAAAATTTGGGGCTGGCGGTAATCTATTATTTGGTAATTTCACAATTGCTGATGCGTTTTTTGCTCCAGTTATCTTGCGCTTTATAACCTATGATGTGCAGTTAGATACTGTTTCTAAAGATTATGTTGAGGCAGTTTTGGCACTTCCAGCAATGCAAGAGTGGATAAAGGCAGCACAGAATGAAACAGAAATTATTCCCAAATACGAATTTTAAGGAAATAGTAAAAAGAAGATGATTAGTACAAATATTTCAGTTCGAGATGCCAACAAGAGAGACATTGCTGCCATTATGGAATTAATCTATTTGAAAGCTGAATTTGATGGTTGTCCTGAATCTGTAGAAGCAACTCCGAAAAAGTTAGAAATGGATTTATTTGGAGAAAAGCCCCTTGCTTTCGTTCTTTTAGCTGAGGTTGATAGAAATCCTATTGGGTTGGCGACCTATCACTTTATCTATTCGACTTTTTTAGCAAAACCTGGAATTTGGCTTGATGATTTAACAGTAGGGTGGGCATTGTAATGCATTGGTGTCAACTTAACGTAAAAACCAGTCTAGACAATGCTTTTAGAGATTGTCTCGTTCCCAGTCTCCGACTGGGAATGCCTAACGGGAGGCTCCGCCTCAAGACTTGCGGCAGAGCCGCGATGAGCAGCATTTCTAGCCAGAGGCTAGAAACGAGATTTAAAAGGGATTTTGGCTTAAGTTGACACCAATGCATTGTAATGCCTACCCTACAAGCTAATAAAAATCAATTTTCATTTTGAAAGAGATTCCGCTAACTCGGTTAATTGTTTCGCTTCCAGCAACCACTTCAAAACCTAATCGTTTATATAAACCTAAAGCTGGATTAGTCTCTCTGATGCTGAGTGATACTGATGGGTAAAATGTTTTGGCTACTGCTAACAAATGCGTTAGTAACTGCGTTCCTATGCCCTGATTTCTATATTGGGGAAGAATAGCTATTGCTAATTCAGGAGTTTGATCATTAAGATAACCATATCCTTTATTTTCACCCATCAGTAAACGCAGCCATGCTGCTCCTACTGGCTGATTATTAGTTTTCAAAATAGCGATGAAACCAATATCATCTTTAAGTCCCCAATTTTTAACATATTTTGCTAAATCAGGATGATTCATCGCATCTTGCATTGTTAAATTACCTTCTTCTGCCATGTGCGCCGCCTCGTACAGCATTTGCCATAGAAAAAGCTCGTCTTGCTGTGTCAGTAAACGAGTAAAATAATCCATAACTTCTGCTCAAAAGTCCGTTTGTGTCAAACAAATTTAGAGTAATTTACTCAGTGGAGTTGCTAAACCATCAAGGCTGACGAGATTTTTCTGTTGTTGATACTCTCGAACTCCCTCTTCACCTCTTTTACTAGCCCAGTTTACTAATATCTGGCGCTGACCTTGATATTCATAAAGTGGTACGCCAAAACCACAGGAGGTCTGTACTTTTTGGATATCAGCGACGATAATTTGACGATTCCCAGGTATTGGCGAAAACAGAGAATACAGAGAGTTCCAGTCTGGAGAATTCGGTAAAATTGTGTTTCCTTGACCGTAGAGACGTAGAATACATGGGGGTTCTGCAAAAGCGCAAAACATGAAGGTTATCCGCCCATTTTCTTGCAAGTGGGCTGAGGTTTCGTTACCACTGCCTGTGAGATCGAGGTAAGCTACTTGGTTAGGGGAGAGGATACGAAAGCAGTCAAAACCTTTAGGAGAGAGGTTAACATGACCCGTAGGACTCAAGGGTGCAGAGCCAACAAAGAAAAGCTGTTGGGCAGCAATAAAGTCTTGCAGTTCCTCAGTAATACAGTCAAAAATTTTAGCCATAGACTGTCTGACTTAATATTTGCAAATATACTATCTTCTCAGCCTATGTCTTAGCTAAATATCTAGCAAGTCCTAATTGCCGATGTCTTAGGACGAGCGGTTTATCATCAGAGAGTGGGAAGAAAATTATTACCGTCTTATATGTTGACTAGCCATGTGGATGGCATCAGCGATATCGACATCACCATCGCCGTCAGCATCTAAGAAGGAATTGAGTACAGAATTACCACCAGTTTGGGGATTTTGGGCATTGGCACCTGATTGCAAAAACTTAAGTACCAAAGGTACTGCTACTGGCAGCAATTGTTGAACTATACCAGCATCTAGCCCAGTGCGTTGGGCAGCAACTTCAGCTACCTGCTGTTGTATGTCAGGAGAAAACAGCGAATCGACAGCTTGGGAGTTGGAAGAAGTACCAGCATATTGATTTACTAGAGTTTGTGCGGCTTCATTACCATCTGTGGCTTGCTTTTGTTGTAAAGCAGAACGCACTTGGCCACCCACAATTGACAAAACTGATTGGATGGTAGAGGGGTTTGCGCCACTTTGATCGCTCATCTGCTGTACAGTGTTAACAATACTTCCTAGTTGACCTAAGCTACCTTGTTGATTAGGATTAGCGACGGCACCGAGAATTTGATCGAAAAGTCCCATAAGTTTGTTTCTCCGTTTGTTCACAAAAAGCTGGCGAAAATTGGCTTGAAGTGTTTGAATAGGCGTTTCGTAAGTCTACCAAAAGATTTAAACACGCCACCTTTTACTTGCTGCTGACTATTATGAAAAAATTAACTTTTAAAAGCTAGGATCTTAAGGGTGAGAAATCGGTAGAGCGATTGCAAATTCTGTACCTCGATTTAACTCAGACTGACAAGTAATCTTACCTTGATGTTTTTCTACCACAATCTGATATGCGATCGCTAGCCCCAAACCTGTACCAACGCCTCGTGGTTTGGTGGTGAAAAAGGTTTCAAATATCTTCTGCTGATGTTCTGGTGATATACCAGAGCCGTTGTCTGCAATTCGCACCACTACCAAATCATTCTGCCAGCATTCTGTGATAATAGTGATTTCAGGGATAAATTCGGGATTCTCAGTCGATTTTTCTTCTAAAGCATCAATGGCATTGCTAAGAAGATTCATAAATACCTGATAAAGTAAACCTGTGTAGCCTGGAATCGGTGGAATATCCCCATATTTGCGAACAAGGTTAATACTATTTTTCAGGCGATCGTTCAGAATCAACAGTGTACTATCTATACAAGCGTGTAGCTCTACTAATTGCATTTCCGCCTCATCTAAACGAGAGAAATCTTTCAAACTTCGGACAATTTCTCGTGTGCGGTCAGCGCCAACTGTCATTGAGTTAAAGAGTTTTGGCAAATCTTTTTCTAGAAACTCCAAATCAATTTCTTCTACTAAAGTTTGCAGAGCAGTGGAAGGCTGAGAAACTTCGGCTTTGTATGTTTCTAGTAGTCTTAATAAGTCGTCAGTATAGGTTTTGGCGTGTATAAGATTACCAGAGATAAAATTTACAGGATTATTAATTTCATGGGCAACACCAGCCAGCATCCGTCCCAAACTAGACATTTTCTCACTTTCAATTAATCGGACTTGAGCCTCGGCTTGTTGTTCTTCTAAAAGGCGCTTTACCTGTTGGATTAGCTGGTTAAGGGAGCTAGCTAATGCACCAACTTCATCTTCTGTAGTTACAGGCGCTTGCAAATCAAAATTGGCTTCTTGGGTAACTCTTTGAGCGATATTCGTCACCGCGTTAATGGGATAAGCGATGATTCTACTTGTGTAGAAAGCAAGCATGGCAGCGATCGCTACTGACAGCAGCATACTACCAATAATAATTTCAGCTTGGATTAACGCAGCCCGTTCTTGGGCTATACCAGCCTCCTCTTGGCGTTCTTGAACTGTTTTGGCAAACTCGGTTAACTCATGGGCAAATTCATAAAACTTCAGAGCATCCTGACTTTGACTAAATTGCAAGATTAATTGCTCCGCTTTTAGTGCTCCCTCTGGCTGTGAACTTAATGGCAAAATTTGCTGAATTAGCGATCTAAGTTGCTGAAAATATACAGTGATCGTGCTGTCATGCTTTGTGAGCAAAGTTTGTAAATCTGCTTGCAAATTGGTTTGACTAAATTCCTCCATCTGAAAAAGCAACGTTTCAGTTTCCGCCAAATCGCTTTTGAAATGAGAAATTCCCCTTTGCAACGCTTGTGGCTGTTGCAAATAAGGCAGTATTTCTTGCTGGTGGGTCTGTATTTTCAACATTTCTCCTTGCAAACTACTTAACAAGCTTCCTTGCTCATCTGCCAGTATCCTCTGTTGTCTAGCTTGTTGGAAATAGCGATCGCCTATTATCAATCCTGCCGTTGTTCCCAAAACTGCAATTCCCAAAGCCAGACTATACCCAAAAAAAATTTTTTGCCGAATACTAAGCCGATGAAATCTTTGTTGAACCCAGTTAAAGTATCTTAATTCAGGTGTTGCAGTCATGGTATAACTCGCTATTGAATTTTTTTAGTCGGCGGTTTTTCATCAAAAACAACGAATCTAGCCGCAAGTGAGTGAAAGCAAATTTGATCCAAAATGCGCTCTCAGTCTATCAAAAGTTGCTTTTTTCTACCCTAGTTAAAAATACTGAAGCTATAAAGATTAGAAGTATTGGGTAGTGAAAAGTTAGAACTTAAAGTTTCACCCTCAAAGGCTCAACCTCCACCCTCAAAGGCTCAACTTCCACCCTCAAAGGCTCAACTTCCATCCTCAAAGGCTCAACTTCCATCCTCAAAGGCTCAACTTCCACCTTCAGAGGCTCAACTTCCACCCTCAGAGGCTCAAACTTTAGCCTCGTTGATTAAAAGCTGCTTCTTACTACTCTGGTAAAAAATACTGAAACTATTAAGATCAGAAGCATCTGCTTACTTAAATACCCACTAATTTATCCCAGCCATGCCTCTGTCACGCATAATAACGCTGATTGTTGGTCTGATCGTCATTTTGGGGCTAGCCCTATGGCTAATTGATTCCCTATCACGGCTTTACTGGCAATTGTCCTATTCGCCGTTGCTAGGCAATCTGCTGTTGTTGCTGCTGATTGTGCTTATAGGAGCTTTGGTTGCTGCTTTTGTCTATTATGTAGTGGTGATTCGGGCTGGGGAAAAGCGATCGCGCCGCAACCCTAAGCGAGTGACTGCGGCGCAAATTCCGGCTGGCAAATCTGACGCTGCTTCTACAACTCTCCAGGCTGTGCGGCAACAGGTAGGGCAAATTCAAGATGAGGTAGCACGCCAAGCTTTATTAAGTCGCTCGCGGGAGATTGAGGCAAATTTAGCCCGGGGTGAAATTCAAGTAGTGGTATTTGGTACGGGAAGTGCTGGTAAAACTTCCCTAGTTAATGCGATTATGGGGCGGATGGTTGGTCAGGTGGATGCACCGATGGGTACAACCCAAGTTGGGGAAACCTATTGTCTGCGGTTAAAGGGATTAGAACGCAAGATTTTAATTACAGATACGCCGGGGATTTTAGAAGCGGGTGTGGCGGGGACAGAACGGGAACAAATGGCGCGAGAACTGGCAACAGAAGCAGATTTACTGTTGTTTGTGGTCGATAATGATTTACGTCGCTCAGAATATGAGCCGTTGCGGGGGTTGGCAGAAATTGGTAAGCGATCGCTCTTAGTTCTCAATAAAACTGATTTATATACAGATGAAGATAAAGAAGCTATCCTCGCTAGATTGCGTCAACGGGTACGGGGATTTATTGCTACTAATGATGTGGTGGCGATCGCTGCTAATCCCCAATCTGTACAACTAGAAACTGGCGAAACCTTCCAGCCGGAACCAGATATTGTTCCTTTGCTGCGGCGCACAGCTACTGTTTTACGCGCCGAGGGTGAAGACTTGGTGGCGGATAACATTCTTTTGCAATCTCTGCGATTGGGAGACGAGGCGCGAAAACTCATTGATGGCCAACGTCGCCGTCAAGCTGACAAAATCGTGGAGCGGTTTCAGTGGATTGGTGCTGGGGTGGTATCAGTCACGCCTATACCAGTCGTAGATTTATTAGCAACAGCCGCAGTTAATGCTCAAATGGTTGTGGAAATTGGGAGAGTTTACGGCTGTGAATTGAATATGGAACGGGGACGAGAGTTAGCCCTTTCTTTAGCGAAAACCATCGCTAGTTTAGGCATTGTCAAGGGAGCAATTCAATTATTATCTACAGCTTTGCAGCTCAATGTTGCTACTTTTATTATTGGTAGAGCGATTCAAGGCGTGACAGCAGCTTATTTAACACGAATTGCTGGTAAAAGTTTTATCGAATATTTTCGTCATGACCAAGATTGGGGTGATGGTGGAATGACGGAAGTTGTGCAGCGACAGTTTCAAATTAATCGCCGAGATGAATTTATTAAAGCTTTTATTCAGGAAGCGATCGCGCGAGTAGTGAAACCTTTACAAGATAAATCCGAGGCTATAGAGGAACAAGAAAGCAGAGAAAAATCTCAATAACTATAAACTTTTTTTACAAATTAGTTAGGACTTACGTAAAACCACACGCTGTAGGGGCAATTCATAAATTGCCTCTATTAAAAATAAGGGTTTCGGCTATTGTTGGCATCACCGTGCCAAAAAAGGTTTTTTGTACGCTAAGACAAATTCAAGTGCCTGAAACGACGATTTTTCGTTCAAACTCGATCAAAACTAGCAGCATAATCATAGTTTTTTCACCAAAAAGCGCTTCTTGAAAGGCTTACCTCATCTTACTTTCAGCCTTAGAGTACAATTAACCCGGTTTGGCACGGTGATGCCTTGTTTGCGTGAGTCCTGCTAGTGTCAAAAATGCTCTTGCTTTTTTGCAAGAGCATTAACATTTTTTTAGGAAAAAATACTTTTTTGGACAGACATCAAATTAGATTAGTTTATAGAGCTTGGAACGCTTTTCTTTTGCGCTTTAGCCACCAACCCGTAATACCAGCAAGTGTTATACCGCTAAGAGTGGCAGGTTCTGGAACAGGGACTAAATCGGCATCAACCACAAGTATCGCAGACGAATCACCACTAGCTCCAAATAGAACCTGAACCTGGTCTTCAGTTTCAAGAACACCCAGAAGCGCACCTCCAATTGAGAAAAATTTCCCGCTTCTAGCATTAATATCTGCAATAGCGTCCGAGTTGAGAACAAAATTTAGGATTTCGTCTGAATTGCCAAAAGTGTTGGTGACATTAAAGGTTCCATAGTTTTTCCCACTTCCCAAATCGTTATAAATATTGATATCTGGGTTATTAACTTTTTGACTAAGTACATCAGCAGATGTTTCAACATCAAAAAAACCTAGAGTCGTTGTTGGATTTACTGAACCTTCATATCGTTGAACTTGTAAAGTTGCTGTGGAGACTCTAGCTAGAGTACCAAGATCGAATGTAAAAAAGCTACGAAAACCTTCGATGCCGAGATTTCCAGTTATATAGTTTTCGTTCTGATTCTGGTTACTCCTATCCGTACTCCACCAACCTTGATTTGAACTAGTCAAACTAACAGTTGCTGCTTGCGCTACGTTCAGCGTTCCTAATCCGAATCCAACAATAGCAGCCGTAATTGCCAATTTGTAACAGTTTTTCATGGAATATCCCTCTAAATTTGAATCGGTTTAAGTGAAAATCACAAAAATTTTTCCTGTGCAATTACTGATTTTCAAAGGACACAGTTGCTCCACAATCAGAGTAACTAAGCATAGTGAAAAATTCAGTATTGAACTAGGGTTGTATTAGCACTGTAAATTATGTATTAGATTAAACAATGCTGTTAGTAACATGATACTATAGAATACCATCGTAAGTAAAAACATATAAACTTTATACAGTTTTTATGGCTTCTCCATTTTTCCCCTTCAAATTACGTGTAATCTCTTGCAAAAAGACAAAAAATAGCTTTTAAGTTTGAGATTTTTTATTAGTTATATAAAAAAATATCGTGATATTAATATTTAATAATTATAATAACCTTTGATAAATTAAAATACTATTTTTTTAAGTAAAAATACTGAAAGAAATCAAGTTTGTATTTTAGTATTAATGTTCTGGAAATCTATTCTTCAATGATTCCGGAAACACGAAGGAATGTCAGAAAAACTAAATAAAAGGACTTACTGAGTAACCAGGTCATGAGCCAGCACATAATCGGTAAATTACTACAAGGGCGTTACGAAATTGTCCAAAGCCTGAGTGCAGGGGTATTTGGACAAACATACATTGCTATAGATGTAGATTATCCACATAATCCCAAATGCGTTGTTAAGCAGATAAAAGTTAGCAGTTCTGAATCCGGCTACTTGGAGATGCTGAGGTCACTGTTTCTGACTGAAACCCAAACCCTCAAGCTGCTGGGAAGCCATCACCAAATTCCAGAATTCATCGCCTGCTTTGAAGAAAACGAGCGATTTTATTTAGTGCAAGAGTGGATTGAAGGACATACGCTGACTGCGGAATTGCCCATCAATCAAGAGTGGGGGTGTCTGTGGAGTGAAAGCAAAGTTGTAGAATTCTTGATAGATGTCTTAGGTATTCTGGAATTTGTTCACTCTCAAGGCATTATCCATTGCGATATTAAACCAGAAAACTTGATTAGACGTAATGGCGAAGCCCTACGTAAGTTAGTATTGATTGACTTTGGTTCAATCCAGTCTATCGATTTTGGCATAGGTGCGGAATTGCCAATTTATAGAATTCCCGTCACTTCATTGGGGTATATACCGCCAGAACAATTTATTGGTAAAACACAACCCAACAGTGATATTTATGCTTTGGGTATGATTGCCATCCAAGCTTTAACTGGGTTAGAACCACTACAATTAAAGGCTGATCCTTATACTAATGAAATTTTTTGGCGATCGCAAAACACACCAGTTAACGATTATCTAGCTGCTGTTCTCAGCCAAATGATCCGCTATGATTGCGAAGATCGCTTTCAGTCTGCGGGTGAGGTACTGCGAGTACTTAAACAAATAATCTGGGAAACTCAGCCACCAGAAATATTAGAAGTAGATGATTACTTTCCTATAGAAGCGGCGATTGAAGATGATAATTCTGAAAATCCTACATATAGGAAATCATCGACGTTATTAACAGGAATGAAAGTAGGGCTGGCGGCTAACTCTTTATTGATGGGATTTGGTGTATATTCCTTAATTAATACTTCACCCGCGTACTCAGAAACAGACGCTTTATATCAAGCAAAAAAAGAATATCAAGCAGGGGATTTGCAAGAAGCGATCGCACTGGTTAAATCAATTCCCTCTCACAGCAATGTTTATCCAGAAGCTCAAGCCACAATGGGAGAATGGCAACAGCAATGGCAAGTAGCCGCACAGGAATATCAAATAGCTGAAACAGCTTTTAATGAGAGCAGATGGTCGGATGTTCTTCAGGCATCGGCTAAAGTTCCAGATATTTTGTATTGGCAATCTAAAACAAATAAATTAGTTCAGCAAGCATACGTCAACATTGAAGCCCAGACGGAAAATTTATTACTAAAAGCTTACGAAAGAGCTAGGAAAAAAGACTTTTCTGCTGCCTTAAATTATCTGCGTCAAATTCCTCAAGAAAGTTCCGCAGGTGCTTTAATTCAAGACAAGTTGGCCGAATACAGTCGAAAGCGGCAGATCAGAGCAGCATATTTTTTACAGAAAGCGTATAAAAAAGCATCTATTGGTGATTTTAATAGTGCTGTGAAACTTCTCCGAAATATTCCCAAAGATACTCTAGTTTACGCTCAAGCTCAAGTCAAACTGAATGAATATATTCAAAAGCAACGCCTGGTAGCTGAACATCAAAAAGTAGCTTCCATCTCTGTTAAGAGTTCCTTGTTACCACCCCGGAGGGGCTTGATTCTTCACTAAACAATAAAGATTTCAGACTTTTGCATCACTACATGTTTACCACTGCCGGGATTGCTATATGCTTTCAGTAATTAGACTGAAATCAACCCTCAACCGGTAAAGTAACGTGAATCTCCCATTGATTACTCGTGCTGAAAAACACAATGAGAAAATAGCGATTCTCGTTCCGAGAGGCTGCGCCAACGCTACAACAGTCGGAGCATTTACCTATGGGGATTTGCTCTATGCCTCTAGTCAAATAGCGACAAATTTGCTTAAGAATACTGAAGATTTACAGGAGCAGCGAGTTGCTTTTCTGATCCCGCCTGGGTTTGAGTATGTAGCTACTCAGTGGGGGATTTGGCGTGCTGGTGGCATCGCTGTACCTCTGTGTATTTCCCACCCGCGACCAGAACTAGAGTATGTCATTACAAATTCTGGAGCAGCGATTATCGTTGCCCATCCCAATTTTGAGGCTATACTGCGAGCGATCGCAACTGAACAAAATTTGCGATTTATCCTCACCTCAGAAACGCTTCCATCTGATATTGCTCCACTCCCAGATGTAGATATCACTAGACGCGCTTTAATTCTCTACACTAGCGGTACAACAGGTAAACCCAAGGGTGTGGTTACGACTCATCAAAATATTCAAGCGCAAGTAACTAGCTTGACCACCGTTTGGGAATGGACATCTAGCGATCGCATTTTACATGTATTACCATTACATCATATTCATGGGATTGTCAACGTATTGACTTGTGCTTTATGGGCTGGGGCACAGTGCCATCTGTTGAGCAAGTTCGATGCCGAAATTGTTTGGAACCGAATTTGTGATGGTGACTTAACCCTATTTATGGCAGTACCGACAATTTATGTGAAGCTGATTGCAGCTTGGGAAGCTGCTTCAAGCGAACGCCAAAAAAGTATGTCAGCAGGCTGTGCTAAAATGCGCCTGATGGTTTCTGGCTCGGCAGCGTTACCAGTTCAAGTTTTAGAAAAGTGGCAGACTATCAGCGGCCATTTTCTGCTTGAGCGCTATGGGATGACGGAAATAGGCATGGCGCTATCGAACCCTTTACACGGTCAACGGTGGTCAGGATATGTGGGGAAGCCCCTGCCTGAAGTTGAAGTGAGATTAGTAGATGAGAACGGGGAGTTAGTCTCAACACGAACACCAGGAGAGATCCAAGTTAAAAGCCCTGGAGTGTTTCTAGAATATTGGCAAAATCCCCAAGCAACCGCCAAAGCCTTCCAAGATGGCTGGTTCTGCACTGGAGATACTGCCGTAGTCGAGAATGGCAACTACCGCATTTTGGGACGGATGAGCGTGGATATCATCAAAACAGGAGGGTATAAAGTTTCTGCTTTGGAAATTGAAGAAGTGTTGCGATCGCATCCAGATATTCAAGAATGTGCAGTAGTTGGGGTTGCAGATATAGAGTGGGGTGAGCGGGTCTGTGCGGCGTTAGTATTGCAAAGCTCACAAACTTTAACATTAGAATCTTTTAGGAGTTGGGTAAAAGAGCGATTGGCTGTTTATAAAGTGCCAACCCAAATTTTGACGCTTGAAGAATTACCACGCAACGCTATGGGGAAAGTTATTAAGCCGACGGTGGTTGAACTATTTCGATTATAGCGATCGTTAAGCCCTAATTAAACCTAGAGTTTCAAACCTTGTAACCCCTTAAACTTAAGTCAATATAATTAACTTTATCAAGCCTGGGAGTCCGAAAAATGAGGTAAAATCGACCGATGAGTGACTTAGTTTTCCTACCCGCCCATCAACTTGCTCAGATGATTTGCGATCGCCAAGTCTCTGCTGTCGAAGTGTTTGATGGGCAAATCCTATCCTTATGTGGTGGCAAATGGATCTTACACCATGCCATTTAATCTCAGTGGTCATCCGGCGGTGGTGATTCCCATAGGACAAACTTACAATGGCTTACCGATTGGAATGCAAATTGTGGGCAAGCGATGGCGCGAGATGGAGTTGCTAGCGATCGCTCAAGAACTTGACAAAGTGGTTGGTGATTTCCGGCATCCATTGGGCTATTGAGGAATGGCATCAATTAAAATTCACTGTTATTGCCAACTCATAGTTAGGGAAAAGCGATCGCTTTTCCCTAACTGGTTTTTTATCCGTATAGCATAGAATTAGTTTTCAGAGGAGATAGCGGGACTTAAACATTTTTGAGTAAAAAACAAGCCTCAAACCCATGAAGGGTAAAGGAAATACACTAAATGCTCAAAGATGGCTGAAACCCAGATATATCAATAAATTAAGCACAAAGATGTCAAAGTCTCTCTGTATATACATTTGAGGCTATTTTATAGTTTTTTTTTGTTTAAGTCCCAATAACAGAGATATTTGCAATGACAGAAAAACGATTTCTTGAAAATCTAACCCACAATAATTCAGATTACAACAATCCTGAATTGGCTATTACTACTGCAAATCTCTGTAATACAATTTCAAGAGATATAAATACCGATAGTCAGCGTTTTATTTATGAACTTCTTCAAAATGCTGATGATGCAAGCAATCAAAATAATAGGCTTGATGCTCAAATAGATTTCGTAGGTGATTATCTGATAGTTTCACATAAGGGAGAGCCTTTTTCAAAAATTGACATTGAAAGCATATCGAGTGCGGGTGACGGAACAAAAACAGGAGATAACAATAAAACAGGCTTTAAAGGAATTGGCTTTAAGTCTGTTTTCTCTCATTCTAATTTTGTAATTATTAAAAGCAAAAATTTCTGTTTTCGATATGATAGAAACTATTGGCAAGACTATTGGAATAGCAAGTGGAGCAGTAAAAGTGCTTGGCAGAATGAAAGACGAGCCAAGCATAAAGATGAACAGCCAAAAATGCCTTGGCAAGTTATTCCGATTTGGACAGAATTACCTCCAGAATTAAAACAGCTTTCTGTTTTTCGGGATTTTAACGTTTCAACAGTTATCAAATACGATAAGGTTGAAAAACTTAAAAAAGATTTAGCTAATTTACTTTCTAATACACAAATTGTCCTTTTTCTGCGTAGTGAAAAAGTTTTAATAACAGTAAATAGCAGCGAAGAACTAATAATTGAAAAAACAAAAGAAGAAATTACTCTATTAAAAAGAAACGGTAATACACAAAGCGAATGGCTTATTAAAACAGAACATTTTGATATTCCCTTAGATGTACGAAAACAAATAAATGATGATGAAAAATCACCAAAAAAGCTAAAAGATGCATTGCGTACAGAAATTTCGTTTGCCATTCAATTAAAAGAAAATAGATTGAAGGCTATTGATAAAGAAAATCGTTTAATATTTACTTATTTGCCGACTTCTATTAATTACAGTTTTCCATTTTTGGTTAATGCAAGTTTTTTGACTGATGCAGGAAGAGAACATTTGCATCAAGATGTTTTTTGGAATCAGTGGATTTTTAGACAAATTCCTTTAAAGTTCTTTGCGTGGGTTGCCGAACTTGCAAGTAAATCAAGCAAATACAATAAGCAGTTTTTGAGTATTTTACCTCATAAATTGGATGGTTCTAGTGCATTAGAGCAAAGTTTTAACCAAGGCTATAAAGAAGCACTTGAAACGATTGCGTTTATTCCAAATTTAAGCTGTGACTTGTTAAAAGTTAGCCAAGTTATTTTTGATAAAACAAATATTTCCGATTTTATTGATAAGCAAACACTTATCAGTTATGTTAATCAAAAATTATCAACAAGTTTTACTATTGATTCTTTTGTGCCTTATCTAGAACCTATTAGCACTTTGGGTAAAATAGGCGTTAAAATGTTTGATATTGATGATCTAGAAGGATTTCTTGCTTCTGATATTTTTGTAAGTGAACACAAATTGGAAGAAAACTTTAAACTTATTTCATTTCTCTATAAACAAGCCGAACGTTCAAAAAATGACGAAAGAAATACTTGGAATGAAAAGTTAAGATATACGCCTTTTATTTTAGATGAAACTCAAAAACCGAAAACCCCCAAACACATTTATTTTCCTTCAGTTGAATTTTCAGATAGTTTTAGTTCGGATATTAGCATAATTCACAATAGCGTAGTAGAAAAAATCAATCAAAATCAATTTATCAGAAATTGGCTTGAAATTTTGGGTGTAAGTGAGCCTTCAGATTTGAGCTTTATTGAAAAAAATATTATTGCCCAAGTTGATACATATATTACAAAAGATAATGCCTTACAAATTGGTAGATACCTTTTTAATGCTCATAAAAAAGGTACATTGCAAGAGCAACATTATGAAGAATTACAAAAATTTAAAATTATAACCAAAGAAAAAAATTTAATTACTGCTGAAAGTACATATTTATCTGATTTTTACGAGCCTGAGTTACGTATCGAAACCGTTTATAAAAACGATTTTTATGTTTCTGACACCTATTTTGAAAGCAAAGATTTCAAAAGTGAATGGAAAACTTTTTTCCTGAAAATTGGTGTAAATGAAAATATCGAATTGCAATATATAAAAGTCAATCGCAGTAATGATTTAGATAAAATTGAACTTGAATATTTTGAAGAAGTTGGAGCAGAAGCCAATAAAGGTCACAGATATCCTACTTTGGTAAATTCTTATAATTCAGTCTACATAAATAAAATAGCATATTCTGAACTTGCTAGAGAAAGTATAAATTTTGCTCGGTTATTTTGGAAACAAGCCTTTTTAGGTATTAGCATTAATTCAGTTGAGAAGTTAGCTTCGATGCCTTGGGGACATTATGGAAGTAAAGTAGATGTTAAAAATTACTTTTTTTGGAGTTTGGAAAACTCTAAATTCATTCCTACTACTCAAGAAACCTGCTTAAAAGCCTCAGAAGTTTTTAGCAGTGATATACCCAAAATCAAAGAAATGGTAGGGAAATATTTACCTATTTTTGATTATAATGAGCCTATTCCACCCGATTGGTTAAATTATCTGAATTTTAAACGGGATTTGGGAGTAAGCGACTACCTGCAAGTACTTGCAAGCATATCGCAAAATATAACTATAAGCGAGGAAGAACAGAAGGATAATGAAAAACGAATAAGGCTAATCTATGAAAAATTAGCCTCAATAAATTTGCATAGTTCAGACAAAGAAAAAATCAACATTTGGGGTACAGAAAATAAGCTTTTGTCCAAAGACGGAAGTATATTTTTCTATCCCAAAGATTTATCTATTGTTACTGTTGAAGGTTTTAGGGCTTCAAAGTTGGCATACACTGAAAAACTAACTCCTGAAATTATTGAATTGTTGCGTTTGTTTGGGGTAGCAATTATTGATAAAGTAACAGTCTCTATTCCAAACAGCAAAGTAGAAATCAAAGACCTAAAAAACAAACTTGTGCATATTTCTCCATTGGTTGCAGTTATATCTGTTGAAAAATCAAAAAATCCTAAAGAGTGGGAATTAGAATATGAACGAATAAACAAGAAGCTCAAAAACATTTGTTTTTTTGAAACTTCTGAAATTTATCTGTCTTATGGCAATGAAGATGATAAACAAAAACGAAGTTCTTGGGCAGAAGAAAATAATTTTTACTATGTCGGTAATTGGTATAGTCCAAGAGTTTTAGATGGATTGGTTGAGCCTTTAGGTAAATTTTTAGGTATACGATATGCTGAAAGACTTTTGATTGTGTTGCTTTTAGAAACTTTTGCAACCGGAGTAGAGTATTTAAACGAGAAAGGCTATGATATTAACCTTATTCCTGAAAATTTTTTAAATCCAAAAGAGCCTGAAAGTGTTGCAATTAACCAAGGAAACAGACCTTACAACCAATCTGATGAAGATTTGGGTAGAAAAGGTGAGTTGTTTGTGTATGAAGAACTAAAACGTATTTACAGCCAAAAATACAGCAGACGACCTCTTCAAAAAACAAAAACTGGTTTCAAAATAGGAAATTTTGTAGAGGTGTTTTGGCGTAATATTTTAGAAAATACAACTGAGGATCACGATTTTAAAATTGTGGAGAATGGAAAAGAAATATACATTGACAGTAAAGCAACACCACATAGCAAAAATGTAGAGAAAGTCGCTTTCTTTATTTCACCAAATGAGTTTGCTCTAATGGAAATAGCAGATAAATATCTAATCGCAAGAGTTTTTAATGTTACAACAAATCCAACAATGGAACTCATAAAATTAGAAGTAGATAATCTTAACTAACTGAAAATGAATAAATAAGTTCTATTTGCCTATAAACTGGGAGTTCGGGTGGACACCAGAAGAGGTTTTGCAGAGGTGTAGTATAGAATTAGTTTTCAGAGGAGCTAATGATATGACTCTGGCATCAAGTGGACAAACAGCCATTATCCGCACAGAGCGCGGACTGACGATCGCAGGAACCCGTATCACCCTCTATGATGTTATGGATTACGTGACTGCCCAGTACCCTCCTAAATTTATTCGCTCCTTGTTTGACCTGACTGAAGAACAAATCGACGCTGCGCTCTCTTACATAGAGAGACATCGGGCTGAAATTGAAGCCGAGTACCAAGTTGTTCTTAAGGAAGCTGAGGAACTTCGGCAGTACTATGAAGAACAAAATCGTGAGCGCGTTGCCCAGATTGCAACCCTACCACCACCACCTGGACTAGAAGCCGCCTGGGAAAAACTTCAGGCATCGAAGGCACGACATCAGTCCCAGTCATGATTTTTTTAGTTGATCATAACCTCAAGGGACATGCACGAATCCTTCTTGGGAGTATTGCAAGCCTTGGTTGGCTTGATTCTGTCCCAATTCGTTTTGTCACCTTTGAAGAGATGGGATTGTCAATTGATAGCAGCGATAGAGTAGTCTGGAGGCTGGCTCAAAAGAATCAAATGATTTTACTTACAGCAAATCGAAGCATGAAAGATGAAGACTCACTTGAACAAGTCATGCGTGAAGAAAATACCCCGAACTCATTACCTGTGGTAACAATTGGTAATGCTGATCGAGTGTTAACTGACTCCAGTTATCGAGAAGATTGTGTTGATCGTCTGGTTGAAATTGTGCTTTACATTGGGAACTACATAGGTGCAAGGAGAGTTTTCATTCCGTAAGGTCTGGAGTCCTGAGCGTAAGCGTAGGCCGCCGCAGGTCTTACCCTGAGCCTGCGTCGAAGGGCATTGCCCCTATCCAATTTCTCACTCCTTCGGAGGATTCGGCGGGCACCAAAAGAGGTTTTTACTGGACACATCAAGGGATTTCAGAATTTGGCGCATTACCTCTGTGCAGTACATCCAGTGTCCCAAATCGTCATACATCAGATCGGGATTAAACTCAACATTATAATGCAGCACATTGGGAAGGTTTAAAAACTCATCATCGCTTTGGGGAGAAAGGATCAAAAGTTGAAATGGTTTCCCCTGGCATTGTTTTTGCAATTTGTCAACCAGATCAATCACACCAGCCCGATCGCTAATTCCTGTGCGAACGAAAAGTACTTTGTCGCAGTGCCGCAGTGCATACCAAAACCTTTCAGAGCGTGCTGTGTATCGAACGCGCATTCGTTCATGGACGGGAGACATATTATTAAGAGGGTCATCTGTCTCCTCGACTTCATGGGCAAAGGACAGACCCGACCACTTACTATGATAGATTCTGCCTGCATCTTGACTGTAGTGCAGGAAGGCAGGGTTCCACATGTCATCAAAACCGTTTTTGATCGCATCGGCAACATCTCCAATATTGGTGGTGCGCGTCAGATCAAACGGAAAAGCGGGGCCGTCGTACTCCATTTTATACAACATCATGCGGACGGCACAGCGATCGCCAAGGGGGAGAATGGCAACACGGCTGATATCCGTTAATTTACACTTGTATTGAAACAACATAGCAGACTTGGGCGGCGCTTTCACCCGGCTTTCTAGCCCATTGTTGCCAATCATCATGGTACGAAAGGGAGCATTGGGAGCAAGTGGATCTTCATAGACGCCCGATGGCATGGCTTTCAGTGCGTTGCAAACTTCCTGCCACATCGGCTGGATATTATACTCATTCTCTGATTCGTTGATCACCCAGAGGTTGCGTTCGTCCGATTGTAAAATCCCCAGATCCCCGTCATAGAACAAAACTTGTGAGTTGTTCGGCGAAAAGAGATTGAAGGTGGCTCTATATTCTAGGTCAGCATCAGGGGGGATGTTTATTGTGGTTGCGATCGCGCCATCCTCTTGCACGGCAAAGAAGGGGGGTGTCCCTTCCTTGACAGACTTGGCAATGTAAATGCCCGGTATCAATCCTGCCTTACTTTGCAGTGCAGTTTGTAGTTCCTGCCAATAGGGAGCGATCGTGTAACTGTATTGTGATAAATTGGTGATCCGTAAACGCTTTTCTTCGATATGAGCAAAGACATGGAAGCCCCCATTGTCAAGGTAGATGGGGACTTCATTCCTCTGTCGAAAGCGTTGCTCTTCTCTTGCCAATTCATTTTTGTCAATCTGGAACAAATGCAGATTGATCGCTTCATACATGAGGCGATGACCGATTGTGTTGGGGTGAGCCGGGTCGAAGGATATCCCCGCTTTCCAGCGTCCTTGTCCATTATCGACTGCTGCTAACCAATCCAGTACGGGCAAGCCCCAATTCAGCATCCGGTTGTGTGTCTCCTTTAGCAGCAAATAATGTTCTGACTCATAGTTGTTATTGGGATAGACCCCACCCAGAATCGGATATGCTCCTATTTCGCGCGTCATTTTGACAAGCAGCTGCAAGCCACTTTCAAACCGTCGCTGTATTGCCCGGCGTTGGTGAGGGGCACACTGGGCTAACCCTTCGTTGCCCAGAGACAGGGTAATAATGACCACATCCGGTTGTTCTGGGGTGACATCTGAGATAAAACGGGCGATCGTTCTGCTGACATTTGTCCCCGCCTCAGATATATTTACGAGTTGGTGTCCGTATTTTTGCTGCAAAGCCTCTCCCAAAAGCGAGACCCAACCTTTAAATAGCCAGGCTTTATGACCAAATGCAACAGAACTGCCAATGACTGCAATTTTGAGCCTCTCAGACTCTTCGTTCAGGGGCATTTTGACAGTAGGCTCTTCAACGTATCCGAATGGATAAGGCTGCAAATAACCGAATGCGCCATCATCAACAACAATAGTATTGGACTCGTCAGGATTGATCGGCACCCAGCGGTTTGAACCTAAAGCTTCCCATCGCGCGCCGCCATTTGAATCGAGACGTATATATTTATATTCAATTTTCTGGTGTAGATACGGAGTGGCTTGTTGTGAGACATCATCTGACTCCAGAGATGGCTGAATGGCGATTTTTGTCTCTGTCCACCATAAAGGATAGCGAGCGGCATTTGTACGAAGGCGGACACATTTTTTAATGTCCCACAGTCCCAATTCGGGGGTAGAACCGACGATACCGATGGATTCACCTATTTGCGTGGATGCGCTGATCTGGAATCGATACATAGATTTCTTCCTGATTTAGAGCTACGATACCAAACAGCAAAGCTGAATTCTCAAAACTGCTTAGACAATATCACATAAAACTCTTAAGAGCGATTCAAAATCCAAAACATTAGGAGATGTTATCCCGTAACTTTGAGTTTTTATTAGTCCACGGAGATGGACTCAAGAAAAGCGAAGCCAGCGAACTGTTCAACTTCAGCCGCAACACGATCAACCTATGGTTGCAGCGCAAAGCTGAAACCGGAGATATTCTGCCGTTGCCTAACCATCCGCCTGGAAACAACCACAAAATCACAGACTGGGATGAATTTCGGGCTTTTGCTAAATCTCATGGTATTGAAGGAGGCAGAAGGAGTAAATAGTAGGGGATTCGACCCCTACTGATTTAGAGCCACTGAACGAGAGTTCAGTGTTCTTGTCTTAAACCTGACTTTTCACGTTATGTGGATAAGTCCACGAAAACCTAACCCCCTAACCCCCTTCCCGTGTCGGGAAGGGGGAAAATTCAAAGTCTCTCTCCTTTTAGGAGAGAGATTTAGAGAGAGGTTTTTCAGATACCGTGAAAAGTCAGGTCTTAAACCCAAGACCCCATTTTTCCTCCTGCCTCCTGCCCTCTGCCTCCTGCCTTCCTGGATAAAACCCAGGTAGAGATGGCTCAACTGTGGGAGGGCGACATCAGCGATGGCACAATCTCACGAGGGTTGAAGAAAATTGGGTTCACGCAGCATGATTTAGTTACAAAAGTCGTGATGTTAGTCATGAAAGTCGCTATGTTATGACAAAAATTGCGATGTTGTCACGAAAATCGCAATGTTAGTCACAAAAGTTTCTCTAAACCAATATAAATCAAGTGGTACAAACAAAACCTTACGTTTATTTATGATATCGGTTTCCGTGACATAAATACTCTTAAGGAGTTATGTGTTTAGGGTAACCAAATTATTTTTCTTTATCCTGTAAAAAGTCAAAATTTAGCTACTTTACCCTACCCTGCAACACAGTTGCTACAAGCACTAAAATTAAACAGGAGAAAAATATACTAGCAATTACGTATTTACGACTTTAGAAGGTAATATTTATGGCTACAGTATCTAAAAGCACTTTATCTCAATTTTCCCAAGAGCGATCGCTCATTCTGTGGTTTGATGAAGTTGGCATTGCTGATATCCCTATAGTTGGTGGGAAAAATGCCTCACTGGGGGAAATGATTCAACAGCTAACGCCCAAAGGTATTAACGTTCCCACTGGATTTGCTACCACTGCCTACGCTTATCGTAATTTTATTCAATCAGCAGGGTTAGAAGCCAAACTCCGCAAACTCTTTGCCGACTTGGATGTTGAAGATGTCAAAAATTTACGAGAACGGGGAAAAAAAGCGCGATCGCTATTAATCCACACTCCATTTCCGGTAGAATTGCGAGAAGCGATCGCCACAGCTTACCAAAGTCTTTGTGAAAAATACCATGCAGAGACAGATGTTGCAGTCCGTTCCAGCGCCACTGCTGAGGATCTGCCCGATGCTAGTTTTGCCGGACAGCAGGAAACTTATCTTAACGTTGTCGGTGCTGAGGGAGTTTTAGCAGCTTGTCATAAATGCTTTGCTTCCATATTTACCGATCGCGCTATTTCTTATCGCCACACCAAAGGATTTGACCACTTTAGCATTGCTCTAGCTGTGGGTGTGCAAAAAATGGTGCGATCTGACTTAGCAACCTCTGGGGTGATGTTTTCCATTGACACAGAAACCGGTTTTAAAGATGCAGCATTGATTACAGCTGCTTATGGTTTAGGAGAAAATGTTGTACAGGGGTCTGTAAATCCCGATGAATACTATGTTTTTAAACCAACTTTAAAAGCAGGCTTTCGTCCAATTATTGATAAGAAGTTGGGCAGCAAAGAATTAAAAATGGTTTATGATGACGGCTCCAAATTAACGAAAAATGTAACTGTTTCAACCAGTGAAAGAGGCAAATTCGCCCTGAGTGATCAAGAGATTTTACAATTAGCAAATTGGGCGTGTTTAATTGAAGACCATTATTCTCAAGTTCACGGCATTTACACCCCAATGGACATTGAGTGGGCGAAAGATGGCATTACTAACCAACTTTTTATCGTCCAAGCGCGTCCCGAAACCGTCCAGTCGCAGAAAACGGGAAATATATTGCGGAGTTATCGCTTGTTATTGGAGACTGGAAATTGGGGACTAGGAACTGGCGAAAAATCTTCCCACTCCCCACTCCCGACTCCCGACTCCCTACTCCCCCTTGTTACTGGACGTGCTATTGGAGAAGCCATTAGTCAAGGAAAAGCCCGCTTAATTTTAGATGTTCAGAAACTCGGACAGTTCCAAGTTGGGGAAGTTTTGGTGACAGAGAGAACTGATCCCGATTGGGAGCCGATTATGAAACGCGCCAGTGCAATTGTCACAAATTCTGGTGGCAGAACGTGTCATGCAGCGATTATTGCGCGAGAATTGGGTGTACCTGCGATCGTCGGATGCGGCAATGCTACGGAAATCTTGAAACCTGGTCAAGAGGTTACAATTTCTTGCGCTGAAGGCGAAGAAGGAAAAGTTTATGCAGGCTTATTACCTTTTGAAGTTCAAGAAGTCCCATTAGAAAACTTACCCCGTACCCGCACTCAAATTTTAATGAATGTGGGTAATCCTCAAGAAGCATTGAGTTTATCAGCAATTCCCAACGATGGCGTAGGTTTAGCACGAACAGAATTTATCATCGCTAACCAAATCCAAATTCATCCAATGGCGTTGATTCACTATGACTTGTTAAAAGATGAATTTGTGAAAGCTAAAATTGCTCAGATTACTGCACTTTATGACGATAAATCTCAATATTTTGTAGATAAATTAGCCCAAGGTGTAGGCAGAATTGCGGCGGCATTTTATCCCAAGCCTGTGATTGTGCGAATGTCAGATTTTAAAAGTAATGAATATGCCAACTTATTAGGTGGGCGACAGTTTGAACCCCATGAAGAAAACCCCATGCTGGGTTGGCGGGGAGCGGCGCGTTACTATGATGAAGGCTACAGAGAAGCTTTCGCTTTGGAGTGTCATGCCCTAAAGCGGGTACGAGAAGATATGGGTTTGATTAATGTCATCCCGATGATTCCCTTTTGCCGTACTCCTGATGAGGGGCGTTTGGTTTTGGCAGAGATGGCAAAAAATGGCTTACAGCAGGGTGTTAATGGTTTGCAAGTTTACGTAATGTGCGAGTTGCCCAGTAATGTCATCTTGGCTGAAGAGTTTGCTAAAGTATTTGATGGCTTTTCCATTGGTTCCAATGATTTAACTCAGTTGACATTAGGAATAGATCGGGATTCGGCATTAGTGGCGCGGTTATTTGATGAGCGCAGTGAGAGTGTGAAGCAAATGGTCAAAATGGCGATACAAGCGGCGAAAAAATGCGATCGCAAAATCGGCATTTGTGGACAAGCACCCAGTGATTACCCAGAATTTGCCAAATTTTTAGTTGAAGAGGGAATTGACTCGATTAGTCTGAATCCAGATTCGGTTTTAAAGACAATGCTGGAAGTTGCGAAAGTTGAGAGTAGTAATTCGTAATTTGAGTAATGTATGCCAGCTAAAGACCGCTACCACAATAACTTAAAGAATGCGCTGATCAAAGATGGCTGGATTGTTACTGATGACCCCTTTCATCTAAAGTGGGGAAAAAAGGATCTTTACGTGGATTTGGCAGCCGAAAAGTTGCTCATAGCAGAAAAAGGAACGCAGAAAATTGCTGTTGAAATCAAAACTTTCAGTGGTGACTCAGAAGTGGCGAACCTCGAACAGGCAATTGGTCAGTACTTTACTTACCTTGCTGTAATGTCCCGCAATTATCCAGAGAGGGTTTTGTATATTGCTGTTCACGAGGATATTTTTAATGACGTTTTTGAGGAAGAACCCCTTGGTAAACTTATATTGGAAGATTACAAAATTCCTCTCATTGTTTTCAATCCAAAGCGGGAGATTATAGTCCGATGGATACTCTGGAACAATACAGACAGATAATTTGCACCCTTCTTACTGAACACACGAAAATTCCTTACTCTTACGGTAATATTCAGCATGAAACTATTTTTGATAAAGAACAGGATCGATATTTAGTGATGATTCTTGGTCGAGAACCAGTACCTGAACTTTCCGTAACTGCAACCCGCCGCGTTCACGGCTGTCTGATTCACATTGATATTATTGATAACAAAATTTGGATTCAACGTGATGGCACTGAGGAGGGGCTAGCAACAGAATTAGTTAGGGCAGGTGTAGCAAAGGATCGGATTGTATTGGGATTCCGGTCTGAGGAACTGAGAGAAAATTCAGAATTTGCGATTACCTAGCCAACGGTAGTTATATTTCTGGATAATTGCCCATAGCATAGCGATCGCTATATTTTGTTTGTGTAATTGTCTACAAAACTTTTGACTGCTCAACCATAAGTATCTTACTATTTTGCAGAATGGCGATTTAGTTTAGCCAAAAGCAAGATGACAAATCTTTTAGAAACCGAACGCTTGATCATTCGCAGTTGGATACCCGAAAGCGATGCCGAACAAGCGTTTGTAATTTATAATGACCCTGAAGTTACGCACTTTCTCGGCTCTCGCGTCACAAGTGTTGAGTCACAACGTCTGCGCTTAATTAACGAAAATGGTAATGGATCTTGGGCAATTGTCGAAAAAGAAACTACAACAATTGTGGGAACTATCCTTCTCGAACAATTGCCTGACAAAGATGGTTTACTCACTCAAGATTATGAGGTAGGCTGGCACTTACGGCGAGCTTCTTGGGGTAAAGGGTATGCAACAGAAGCAGGACGAGCTATGCTCAACTACGGATTTAGTGTTTTGAGCTTGCCAGTGATTTATGCCGTAGTGAAGCCAGGACATCATGCTTCAATCCGTGTAACTGAACGATTGAGTATGAAACCAATAGGGCGGACAAACAAGTATTACGGCATTGAACTACTTCTGTTTAAACTAGATGCACCTGAAGAGTGGAGGGTAAGTAGGGAGCAGGGAGTAGGGGGAGCAGGGGGAGATGAGGGAGAGTAAGGGACTAAGGGAATAGGGGATAATTCTTGACTCTTAACTCAGCACTCTTATTGGACTTTGGACAAATAACAAATGACTAATGACTAAAAAGTGGTTCCGAATTGGGGTGGTGAGTATATTTATTCTCTCAGTTGCCTTGCGATTTTGGGGATTGGAGCGATTCAATACTCTGGTATTTGATGAAGTTTACTTTGCTAAATTCGGTAATAATTATCTCACGCATACACCATTTTTTAATGCTCATCCGCCGCTAAGTCAATATATTATTGGTATCGGCATTTGGATTGGTAGTCACATTCCTTTTTGGCACGATACGGTAAATGGGCTGACAGGTTCATTGCGATCGCCTTGGACTTATCGGTGGTTAAATGCCCTCACCGGCTCATTTATTCCTTTAATTGTGGCTGCGATCGCTTATCAATTAAGTTATCGTCGTAGCTTTGCAATGCTTGCAGGTTTATTCACAGCTTGTGATGGCATCTTTCTAGTTGAGTCTCGCTATGCTTTAAGTAATATTTATATCGTCATTTTTGGTTTATTAGGACACTGGTTTTTATTATTGGCATTAGATAACCAACATCGGCAACGTTCTTTTTGGTTAGTTCTTGCTGGCATTGCTTTTGGTGCGTCAGTCGGGACTAAGTGGAATGGTTTATGGTTCCTGTCAGGTGCTTATCTCATTTGGATAACAGCATGGATAATTCAGGGAATGTATTCTCTTCCTAACTCCAAACTTCTTTTTATATCCCCCTCATTGAAGGAGGCAGGAGTTAGTAATTATTCTCCTTCATCTCAGACACCACTACAAAACCTGACTCAGCTAAATGTTTTCCAAATGTTGTTTTATCTAGGACTAATTCCAGCTTTTATCTACAGCATCATTTGGATTCCCCACCTTCAACTAGATAAAACTTATGGATTTATTGCAGTACATCAGCAAATTTTAAAGTTTCACTTACAGCTAGGTGGCAATAGTCCTAACGTGCATCCTTATTGTGCCGCCTGGTACAAATGGCCTTTGATGATTCGACCAATGGCATATTATTATCAAATGGCTGAAAGTATCACTGCTCCATTACCTGTGATGGGGCCGCCTTTACCTGCTGGTGCTGGGAAAGTTATTTATGATGTTCATGCAATGGGCAATCCCTTTTTGTGGTGGTTTGGTGTTGCTGCCATGTTGTTTTTAACAGGGATGCTGGTATCAAAAGTTGTGATTAATTTGGTAAAGCAAAAGCGTTTTTCTGTGCCTGAAACTCTTGGTGTCGATAGTTGGATTGCCTTATATTTAATTTTAAATTATGCCGCAAACTTAGTACCTTGGATGAAGGTAACGAGGTGCGTTTTTATCTACCATTATATGTGTGCAGTAGTGTTTGTATTTTTAGCGATCGCTTGGTTTGTCGATCAGTGTCTTCGCAGTTATTATCAACAACTCCGGGCGCTAGGTATCACCATTACTTTTATCATTCTGGCTGCTTTTATTTTCTGGATGCCTGTATATTTGGCTTTACCCCTGTCCCCTGAGGGCTATAAACTGCGAATGTGGTTCAACTCTTGGATCTGATTAAAGAAGGTATGGGAACATTGAGCAGTTTTCTCAACTTAACATAACGTCAGTTTGAACTTTTCTTTAAGTCTGTCCCTTTCCGAGTCGGAGAGAAACGGTTTGACGTGAAAAAGCAGTGACATCACATTTATTATCATTATGTAGCTTTATTTACTGTTAGACTGTTAAAAGCCCAAGCCGATGATATTAAAACTACAAAACACAAGATTAGAGCATATTAAATTATATACTAAGGTAAAAATAATAAATGAGAAATTATAAAATTTTTTACATTGATGATTCTTCGTTATTAATAAATATTCTAGTTTTGATACTCCCCCACAATAAAGGAGGATCGTCATCAAAATGAACTTAGAACTGCCAGTTATTAATTTAATTAGCTTGAAAGAGGCATCAATTCATCTTTCTAGTGAAATTCAGCCTCATGGTATCCTGTTAGTCTTAGAGGAACCTGAGTTAAAAATATTACAAGTTAGCACTAATACATTAAAGATTTTCGGGATCACTCCCGAAAGTATGTTGCAGAAAAAACTAGAAGATTTACTCGACCCATTCCAAATAGAGAGAATTCAAACAGGGCTATGCGGGGTAGATATTGATTTCATCAATTCCACCAAAGTTTGGGTGCGAAAAAAAGGTGATACTTACATAGTATTTGATGCAGTATTTCACCGCAATCAAGAGAAATTTTTGATTTTGGAATTAGAACCTGCTATTACTCAGGAAAAGATTCCATTTTTAAGCTTCTATCATCTAGTTCAATCCTCGATAAATCAACTCCAAAAAACATCAAATCTCCGTGAGTTTGGTCAAGTTATCGTTCAAGAAATTCGGAAAATAACGGAATTTGACAGGGTAATGTTATATAAATTTGATGATGATGGACATGGTTCCGTCGTCGCAGAAGACAAACTAGAAATCCTAGAACCATACTTAGGATTGCATTACCCAGAGTCAGATATTCCCAAACCAGCTAAAAAATTATTTGTTGCCAATTCCATTAGAATCATCCCGGATTCTTCTTCTGAACCAGTAACAATTTTTCCTATTAATAATCCAATTAGCGATCGCCCCATTGATTTAACCAACTCTATTCTCAGAAGTGCTGCTCCCTGTCATATAGAGTACTTGCATAATATGAGTGTTGGTGCAACGCTGACTATCTCTTTAATTAAAGACCAAAAACTCTGGGGGCTTATTGCTTGCCATCATCAATCTCCTAAATATATCTCCTACGAATTGCGTAAAGCTTGCGAATTTTTGGGGCGAGTAATATTTGCCGAAATCTCAGCTAGAGAAGAGACACAAGACTACGATCATCGGATAAATCTGACACATATTCAATTAGTCTTGATTGAATATATGTCTCAAGAAGAAAACTTTATTGATGGTTTAGTTAAAAACCCGCAGCATTTTTTAGATTTGGCTAGCGCTCAAGGCGCAGCCGTGTGTTACAGGGGAAAATGCACGGTAGTTGGTGAAACGCCGAAAGAAGAAGACCTGAATTTTTTAGTGCAATGGCTCAAAAATAACGTTGAAGAAGAAATATTCTATACAGATTCTTTGCCCCAGATTTATCCAGATGCCGAAAATTTTAAAAATGTCGCTAGCGGTTTATTAGCTATTTCCATTGCCAAACGAAATTATGTTTTATGGTTTCGACCGGAAGTAATTCAAACTGTAAACTGGGGTGGCGATCCTAATCAGGCGTTTGAAGTTAGCGAGTCAGAAGGAAATGTCAGTTTATGTCCACGTAAATCATTTGAACTGTGGAAAGAAACTGTTCGCTTAACATCTTTGCCTTGGAAAGATGTAGAAGTTAAAGCAGTATTGGAACTGCGGAAAGCAATTATCAATATTGTGCTGCGTCAAGCCGATGAACTTGCCCAGTTAGCGCAGGATTTAGAACGTTCTAACGCAGACTTGAAAAAGTTTGCCTATGTCGCCTCCCATGACTTACAAGAACCTCTTAATCAAGTTGTGAATTACGTGCAGCTGTTAGAGATGCGCTATGGCAAACAACTCGACAAAGATGCCCAGGAGTTTATCAGCTACGCTGTAGAGGGAGTTACCCTAATGCAGACTTTAATTGATGACGTGCTGGCATACTCGAAAGTGGATATGCAGGCGATCGCATTTCAAATGATCGAGGTAAAAACACCCTTAGATCGGGCGCTGGGCAATTTGCGTCAACGCATTGATGAAAGTGGGGCTACTATCACCCACGACCCCTTACCAACGGTGATGGCTGACAGCACCCAACTGATGCAGCTATTCCAAAACCTGATCGGTAACGCCATTAAATTCCACAGTCACCAGCCGCCACAAATTCATGTGGGAGCAAAAAGGATAGAAGATGCCTGGCTGTTCTCAGTTCGGGATAATGGTATTGGCATTGACCCACAATTTAGCGATCGCATTTTCGTCATCTTTCAGCGCCTACATACACGGGATGAATATATCGGTACAGGTATAGGTTTAGCGATATGTAAGAAGATTGTCGAATGCCACCGAGGGCGGATTTGGGTAGAGTCAGAACAGAGTGAAGGCGTAACCTTCTACTTTACGATTCCAGTTGGAGGACATGAACTTGAACGGAGAAACAGGAGAAAAACACAAAACTATCTTTTTGGTTGAGGACAATAAAGCCGACATTCGCTTAATTCAAGAAGCGTTAAAAAATAGTTCAGTGCCATACGAGGTGGTCACAGTCAGGGATGGCATAGATGCTATGGCTTATTTACGCCAAGAAGGCGAATATGCTAATGTACCGCGCCCTGACCTCATCCTCCTGGATTTGAATTTGCCCAAGAAAGATGGTAGAGAAGTGCTAGCGGAAATTAAAACTGACCCAGCATTAAAATGTATTCCAGTCATTGTGTTAACAACCTCAAAAAATGAGGATGACATTTTTGACAGCTACAACTTGCATGTGAATTGCTATATCACTAAATCCCGCAACCTTAACCAGCTATTCCAAATCGTCAAGAGTATTGTAGATTTTTGGCTCTGTACTGTCACGCTACCATCGGAGTGAGGGATGCTCGCAAATAATAGCCAAAACCCTTATTTTTGGGTAGGGGCAATACCCTGCGGGAAGCCGCTTTGCGTCTACATGAATTGCCCCTACCTCGTGTAGTTTTGCGTAAATCCTAATACAATGTTTAATTAAATTTAGATATGTAAACTAGATGTGGAACAGCTTGATGAATAGGAGACTCACCTTAACAGGGCTAATCCTAACTCACCACTCAAAAATTTCCAGGGGTGAAACCCGAAAATTATGGTTGTAAGCTACTCAGTAAAAATCCTGTTAATTGAAGATAATCTAGCAGAAGCTAGGTTGTTACAAGAGTTTTTGATGCAAGCCCAGTCCCAAGAATTTACTTTGGTTCATGTGAAGCGATTGGGAGAAGCACTTCAGCAACTAACTCAGTGTAATTACGATGTTATTTTGTTAGATTTAACTCTACCTGACAGTGAAGGATTGTCATCTCTGCCTCTTCTGATTGATCTAGCCCCAAGCATAGCGATTGTTGTCCTAACCAATACAAATGATGAAGAACTGGCAATTGAGGCAGTGCGGCGGGGGGCACAAGATTATCTAATCAAGCGCCAGGTAAATTCAGATGTATTGGTTCGCTCCCTGCGTCATGCGATCGAGCGCAAACAGGTTTTAGAATCATTACGCACGGTCAATGAAACGTTACAAATCCGAGTTGAAGAACGAACTGCTGAACTGATGAAAGCCAATGAACTCAACCAGTTCAAATCTGAATTTGTCTCAATGCTCTCTCATGACATTCGTAGTCCCCTAAATACTATTCTCTTGGCTGCTGGATTGCTACAAAACTACGACGAAAAATTGACCAAAGAGAAAAAACAGAATCATTTGCAAATGATTGGCTCGGCGATTAAAAACATGGCGCAGCTATTAGATGAAGTTTCATTCATCAGTAAAGCTGATTCTGGTAAACTGCCATTTGAACTCATCTGCTTAGATTTAGAAGCTTTTTGCCACCAACTAATCGAAGAAGTTCAATTAATGGCAGATGAGAAACATCTGACTTTGGTATTCGCCACTTTTGGGCAATTAGGCGAAGCATTATGGGATAAAAGTTTACTGCGGCACATTCTGGGCAATTTACTTAGCAATGCTATTAAGTATTCACTACCGGGTGGCATAGTGCGCTTTGAACTAATTAGTCAGGAAAAAACAGTTATTTTCCGAATTCAAGATTGGGGAATTGGCATTCCGAAAGAAGACCAAAAGCGACTGTTTCAGCCTTTCCAACGTGCGGACAATGTGGGAAGCATTCCTGGTACCGGTTTGGGGCTAGCGATCGCTAAAAAGTCTGTCGAAGCATACGGAGGCGAAATTACAGTCAATAGTCAAGTTGGAGTGGGCACAACATTTACTGTTAGTCTCCCTTTGCTTGAAGTTTAACCTGTCAGGCAAATAGTAACTAAAGTAAAATTCGATATAGTTGAGAAGATAGATCAAGAGACTGTCTGGATAAAACTTAACTATATATCCTGAAAATATTTATACTTGTAAATCAAATATCTTAGGACTTACGCATTGACAGGGGAAACTAAATATGAGGTATGGATTTCAGGCATTAAACCTTGATTTTTCGGCACTTTTTAGGCGATGCCTACGGCGGGCTGCGCCTACACTATTTATTGAAGGATAATTGATAAAAGCCTGAAACGACATATTTTCGTTGATGCACAAGATAATAAATTTTTACAGCGCGTAAGTCCTAATATAGTAATTATACGCAATTAGCGTATTTAGCCAATATTTCATCAAAATTTATATAGCCCTTAATCTTCGGAATTTACAACAGATGACTTGTAGCTTGATATATACATAATAAAATACATAAAATAATGTGCGCTATTAGTGTAATAATTTGTACGTGTAAACACTCATTTGGAAGTGCTTGACAAATCATGCATCAAGTACAGGGCATTTGTGGATCTATAAAACTAGCAAATTCTACGTATATGTCCGACTGCCAAGCAAAACCTGAAACTAAGTACTTAAGTGCATCTGGTGGTAAGTGTTTAACACCGTTTCAACGGAAACTGCTACTACAAAGTTTGCACAATAGTTTACCTGAATCCTACCGCCAACGAATTGAAATCATGTTATTGGCAGATGAAGGGGAAACTCAAACAGATATCTGTCAAACCTTGGGATGTTGTGCAGCAACAGCACGACATTGGACACACATAGCCCGGACTGGGATGGCGCACCAATGGCAAGATTGCCCCATTGGTCGCCCGAAGGCTGTGAATGATCAGTATTTAGAGCGTTTGAAGGAATTAGTTAACAGTAGTCCTCGCGATCATGGCTATGCTTTTCGACGCTGGACAGCAAACTGGCTTGCGAAACATCTAGCAAAGGAATTTGGCATTGAGGTAAGCGATCGCCATATCAAGCGGCTACTCAAACAGATGGGATTATCCACACTACCAAAACCCAATAATGTTGAACAAAACAGTAATGAACAGGCTCAGGGTTCCAAAATTTTGATTTGTGACCTCAAATCGGCAGCTATTCCAGATGATTCCGAATTTTTACCTATTAACTTTGCAAAATTAGGAAAACATTTAGACATTCATGGCGCAAAATATATCTGCTCAGTTGCTTACTCTGCAACAGTTCAACAATACTCTGGGTTATTCTCTTTCAACAGAGGAATTTCAACACTGTCTTCAACAAGTTAAATTTATCAATCCAAAAGTCGGCAAATTCTGGCAAGGAACTGATGCTAAAGCGGGTATATATATTGCGATCGCTGGCAAAGCAAGGTTACTAGATAGCGCCGATGAGTTAATCGCTACTTTGGAGGCGGGAGACTCATTTGGGGAATTTACCTTGTTTAAGGAGAATGACTTCAGACCTTATGCAGCAAGGGCTTCAGTCAACTTGCAACTGTGCTTTATTCCGGGTGAAGTGTTATGGCCATTGATGGCTAAATATCCCCAAATTCAGGAGCATTTGTGGGCTAAGGCACTATCCCGTAACCCCCAACACCTGGACTCAGATCAGCCTCTATCGGATTCAAAACTGCTGCATGAAACGAAGATTTTGTCAACACCAGCAGTAGAGCCACGCGAGAAAAAGATTAGCAAAGCCTATTTTCCCAACTCCACGCAGCGAGTCGGGCATTTATTACAACGTGCGATTCGGCGCTATCCGTTTTTTGCCCAACAGAGTGGATCAGATTGCGGTGCAGCTTGTTTAGTGATGGTGTCTCGCTATTGGGGGAAAAACTTTAGTGTAAATCGCCTGCGGGATATCGCCAATGTTGACCGTAATGGCTCATCGCTGCGGGGGTTATCGACGGCGGCGGAAAGTATTGGGTTTGCTACACGACCGGTGAAAGCGAGTATTGACCAATTGGCAAAGCAAAAATTGCCTGCGATCGCCCACTGGGAGGGTAAGCATTACATCGTTGTCTATGAAATCACCCCAAAACAGGTAATTGTGGCAGATCCTGGTATTGGTCAGCGCACCCTCAGCCACCAGGAATTTAAAGCCAACTGGACTGGCTATACACTGCTGCTGCAACCCACAGCCTGGTTGAAGGATGCCAAAGAGACTACAACTCCCTTTTGGCAGTTCTTTGAGTTAATGAAGCCTCACTCTTTAGTAATGCTGGAAGTGTTTGTCGCTTCCTTATTTATCCAGATTTTTGGACTCGTTACCCCCCTATTCACGCAGTTAATTTTAGACCGAGTGGTGGTGCAGCGATCTGAACTAACCTTAACGGCGGTAGGGTTAGGGTTACTGATTTTTAGTTTATTTCGTGTGGCGATGACGGGATTACGGCAATATCTGTTAGACCACACGGCGAATAAGCTCGATTTAGCACTGATTGTGGGATTTATTCGCCATACCCTGCGGCTACCCTTGAGTTACTTTGAGTCCCGTTATGTGGGGGATATTATCTCTCGTGTACAGGAAAACCGCAAAATTCAACGCTTCCTCTCCGGTGAGGCGTTGTCCATCCTGTTGGATTTAGTCACTGTCTTTATCTATTTAGGATTGATGTTTTGGTACAGTTGGAAAATGGCGTTGCTAGTGTTGGTGATTGTACCGCCTTTTTTCCTGCTGGCAGTGATTGCCACACCTTTTTTACAAAAGATTTCTAGGGAAATCTTTAATGCTGTTGCTAATGAAAGTAGCTATCTAATTGAAGCCCTTTCTGGTGTGCGAACAGTTAAATCCACAGCAGTGGAGCAGACAGTGCGTTGGCATTGGGAAGAGTTATTAAGTAAGGAAATAAAAACTAACTTTTCCGGGCAAATTATCAGCAATCGTCTGCAAATATTCAGCAACACAATTGAAGCAGTGGTAACTACTATGTTGCTGTGGTTCGGGGCGTACCAAGTAATTCACAACCAGCTAACCATTGGTCAATTGGTAGCATTTAATATGTTGCTGGGAAATATTATTAGACCCTTCCAACGATTAACAATTTTGTGGAATCAATTGCAAGAAGTGGTGATTGCCGTGGAACGCATTAATGATGTGTTGGATGCGGAACCAGAAGAGGATTTGCAGCACCAGGCGCGACAATCTTTACCACCCATTCAAGGTAACATTCGCTTTGACAACGTGACGTTTCGCTATCACCCTGAAAGCGATATCAATGTTTTGGAAAATCTCAGTTTTGAAATACAAAGCGGGCAAATGGTTGCCTTGGTGGGACGGAGTGGTTCGGGGAAAACCACGATTTCTAAGCTGGTTTTGGGGTTATATCCTCCCACAAATGGCAAGGTGTTGATTGATGGTCACGATATTACCAGTCTTTCGTTGCGTTCTCTACGCGAGCAAGTTGGGGTAGTTGACCAAGATACCTTTTTGTTTGGCGGAACTATTCGGGAAAATATTAGCTTGGCACATCCTGGGGCAACTTTAGCAGAGATCATTGAGGCGGCGCGATTGGCGGGTGCTGATGAGTTTATTAAAAAGTTACCTATGGGTTATGAAACCCAGATTGGTGAAGGAGGGGGGATGTTGTCTGGAGGACAGCGACAAAGAATTGCGATCGCTAAAGCGTTGTTAGGCAATCCTAAACTGTTGATTTTAGATGAGGCGACTTCCCATCTGGATGCAGAATCAGAAAGGATTATTCAGACGAATTTAAACACAATTCTCAAAGGCAGAACCACCTTAGTAATTGCCCATCGCCTTTCAACTGTACGAAATGCAGATTTAATTTTGGTGCTAGATCGCGGCGTGTTGATTGAGAGTGGAACTCACCAAGAGTTGATGGCGAAGCGGGGACATTATTTTTATCTCAATCATCAGCAGTTGGATGTTGCGGGGTGAAACAAGAGGACAAGCAGGAAGCTTTTTTTGTCTCCCCACTCCCAATACCGTTCGGATAAGATTGATCCCCCGCCTGCGGCGACCCCTTTAAAAAACAGGTAAATAGGAGACTAAGCCCCCCTTTTTTAAGGCTACGGTGTACACACAAGTCTGAAATTGTTCAAGAATCTGGGTTTTACCTCACCCTAACCACTGCTTGAATTCAATAAACGACCACCCGAATTCAATAAACGACCACCCGAATTCAATAAACAACCACCCGAATTCAATAAACGACCACCCGAATTCAATAAACGACCACCCGAATTCAATAAACAACCACCCGAATTCAATAAACGACCACCCGAATTCAATAAACGACCACCCGAAATCAATAAACGACCACCCGAAATCAATAAATGACCACCCGAAATCAATATATTTATTGCATAAATTCTTAAAACCTCACCTGAAACCTGATTTACTAAGGTTTTAGCTTTAGTTTTACCCCACCCTAACCATCACTGCGATTAAGTAGGTAATCTTTGGGATTTAAGAAGAAATTCGACTTGTGTGTACACGGTAGCTTTTTTAAGGGGGGTTGGGGGGGATCTCCGAGAGCCAAACATATTAACCGAACCGTATTGTCCCCACTCTCAAAATCAAAAATTGATATCAGGAAAAATCATGCCAAACACATTGAATGGAAAGGTTCAAACCCAAATCTATGAGGTAGAACAGCGCGAGGAAATTTTAAAAGAACAAACACCAGCTAGATCAACTGATGATTGGGCTGACGCGACCAAGGATTTACTTGATAGCTTGCCCCAGGTTTGGACAAGGGGATTGCTATATTTTTTGGTAGTGTTTGTGTCGATCATTTTACCTTGGGCGATGCTATCTAAGGTAGATGAAACAGGTACGGCAAGAGGGCGACTTGAGCCAAAGGGAAAGACGGTTAGGCTGGATGCGGCTGTGGCTGGTACTGTTGCCGAAATTCGGGTAAAAGAGGGTGATTCGGTTAAAGTTGGGCAGACTTTGTTGGTATTGGAATCAGAATTAGTTAAGGCGGAATTACGACAGGCACAGGATAAGTTAGAGGGACAATTAAATCGACTTTCTCAGTTAAATTTATCTACAAGTCAGTTAGTTGTATCTTTGACAACGCAACAGCAACAAAATCAATCTCAACAGTTGGAAAAGCAGTCTCAAATTGACCAAGCGCGACAGAATATGAATGCTCTTAGGAATTCCTATGACTTACAAAAAGACGAAAAATTGGCTCAAGTCAATCAGGCACGACAAACTCTTGAGCATAGTCAAACTGCTAATAAATTAGTAAACAGTAGTTTGGCGAGTAACAAGCGGGAAGTTGAACGCTATCGCAGTCTTTGGCAGTCAGGGGTTATTCCAGAAATTAATGTTGTGGAAAAGCAAGATATAGCTAAAGATAAGCAACAGTTATACGAACAAAATCAGTCAGATATTCAGCAGGCTAAACTACGTTTGGTAGAACAACAGAGTAGTTATGAGCGGACTATTCGGCAAGCAAATGCAGATATTGAGCAGGCACAGTTGCGACTGAAAGAACAGGAAAGGAGTTATCAGACCTTGACTCGTTCTAGTAAGCTAGCTCTGCTAAGAATCGACGAGCAACAGAAGAATTTGGAGACAGAAATTACTACGCTTCAGGCAGAAATTGCTCAAAGTAAGAGTCAAATTGTTTCGTTAAAGTTTCAGTTAGGACAACGAGAGTTAAGAGCCACCGTCAATGGTAGATTGTTTCTGTTACCAATACAACGGGCTGGGTCTGTAGTGCAACCAGGAACAATGATTGCGGAGATTGCACCGCAAGGTTCGCCTTTAATAATTCGGGCGCAAATGGCGACAACTGAGAGTGGTTCTTTGCGAAAAAGATTGCCAGTCAAGTTAAAGTTTGATGCTTATCCGTTTCAGGATTATGGAGTACTAGAAGGAGAATTGTTAGACATTTCTCCTACTACTATAGAGGTAGAAACATCTAATGGAAAGGTGGCAGCTTATGACTTGGAAATTGCCCTAAACCAAAATTGTATTCCCTCGGCTAATAAGTGTATTGCCTTGCGTCCTGGGGATACGGCGACAGCTGAGGTAATTGTACGCCAGCGTCGGATTATTGATTTTCTGCTTGATCCGTTTAAGCAGTTGCAACAGGGTGGGGTGAAATTGTAGAAAACTTAACCCCCTTCCTTGTGTCCAAGGGACATAGGAATTGGAAATGTAGAGACGTTACATGTAATGTCTCTACATCTAGCCAATAAGTCATGCTCTCATGTTTAATTTTGCTAACCAAATTTAGGAGAAATATAATGCTACAAACTATCACTATTACTAACAAAGATATTCTTCAGCAAGTTAAGTTATCTTACAAAATTCCTGAAATAGTTGAGCAGATTATTAGCCGCAAAGTGATTAGAACTGCTGCGGAAGAAGCTGGGATAAAAATAGATACAGAAGAATTACAAAAAACAGCAGACTTATTCCGCTTAATAAATAAACTCACAAGTGCTGAAGAGACTTGGGAATGGCTAGAAAAATATGGGTTGTCCTTAGATGACTTTGAAGAAATCGTATATAACAGTATTCTTATTAGTAAGTTAAGCCAACATCTATTCATAGATAAAATCGAACCTTATTTTTTTGAACATCAGCTAGACTATGCTGGTGTGGTAATGTATGAGGTTGTGTTGGATGATGAAGACTTAGCGCTAGAACTTTTCTATGCTATTAAAGAAGGTGAGATGAGTTTCTATGATGTTGGTCATAAATACATTCAGGATACAGAGTTACGCCGTTCTGGAGGATATAAAGGAATGGTGTTCCGCGACTCACTGAAGCCAGAAATTTCTGCTGCTGTTTTTACTGCTAAACCACCGGAGCTTATCAAACCAATTTTGACTTCTAAGGGAGTACACTTGATTTTAGTTGAGGAGATTACTCAATCGCAATTGAATGACAAGTTGTACCAAGAAATTTATTCACATCTGTTTTCTGAATGGTTAAAGCAACAAATTGCAAAAATTGAGGTTATTAAGCACTGGAACGACCTTAGCTGAGTTCTTATCTTAAAGTTGAACCTTGAGTTTTATTGAGTTTAACAGCTCTATTGGCTTACACACCATTGGATGTAAACAATGGTGTGTAAATATCTTCAGAATTAGGATTGAGATAGGGACTCTCGAGGTCAATTTCCAGATCCTTGAAATGCTGGCGTATGTATTTCATTCTAGCCTCTGGAGATTCATCACTATTGTTATGAGCGTCGAGCAAGGCATTGGCAACAATTTTGCAGCGGTTCATGCCAAAATCTTCCAGAAATCTAAATTCTTTTTCAGGTCTTTCTGCTAAAGCCAGCCCTGGCGCAAGCACTTTAGTGAATATAGGAACATGAGTTTGAAAGTGGGATTCATTTTCTGCGTAAACAGTCTGTAGTACTTGCCGAACTACTTCGTAGCTATCCTTATTAATTCGTAAAATTCCTGAGTTATATCGCCCATAGCTAGAGGGATTGTACAAGGCATTGAAGTCGAAAGGAATCTTAATTGCATTTAATTGCTTTGTTAGATGTCCCATTAGTGCAACTGCACCTTTAGGACTGAAGTTAAAGTAGATATACACTGATGGATAACTCCAAGTATAAACTAAGTCCCCATAAGCTATATAAAATTGATTTCTGATGTGACTAGATGGCCTAGGTATTGACACCATATCACCTATCGCAGCTGATTGCTCTTCTAACCTAAGATGATGGTCTCGCTGGATGTGTATTGTAATACCTTTCTTTTCAACTGCGAGACTGCCATCAGCTTCCTGTCTTAGGACACGAAAGTTTGGATTCCAAGAACCTTTACCGTAATTGTTTTTATGTAGTTTGTCACAGAATTCCCAGTCTACTTCGCAAGGGGTATCCTCTAATCCAATTTCATAATTTATCTGTGTTAATTGATTTTTTTTTAGTAAAGATTCTCCACTGTAGTAAATGCCAAAGATTAATTTTTGCAGAAGTGATATAAGGTACTCATCTTGAACATTTTGAGGCAGTTTTTGAAGCTGTGCCAGAACATCAGCAGGTATTTTTTGCTGCTGAAACTTAGGATGAATGACCACAAAATTATAAGATTCAATTTCAATTTGACTGGCAAGCTCTTGAAGTATTTGTAGCACTTGCATGACTATTAATCCTGATGTTATTTAACTGTTTCAATATGCTTTTACCCATAAACTGGTCAAAATTTTGAACCGTAACCTAGCCAGAAGTTAAGGTAATTTCAAAGCTTTTAGCCAATCAGCTTCCGTCATCCCAAAAATAGAGCTAAATGATTTTTCTGGTTGGCATAGCAACCTTTTAGCCAATTGAAGTATGCAAATTTGCCTATGATCAAATGCTTCAAATGACTGAATTCTTGCTATAATTTTGTAGAGTAAGGCAAGACCAGTAAACTGGACAACTCGACTAAGGAAATCAGGAAATTCCTCTAGAACTTTGGGGAAACTACTAATGTAAGAGCTAGTGAGGGTGACAACTGAAGGTTGAACCGCTTCTAAAGGTATTATAGCTAGCTTAAGAGATTCCTCCAATTTAATAGCAGGATGAATAATTAAACTTTCCAGCCATAACAACAAATAACCAGCGATCGCTGTCCCTACATCAAAAGCTGGATCGCCCCAGCTACATTTATCCCAGTTAATAAGCTTAATAATCCTCTCATTAGACCTCTCAATTTTAGACAAAATTCCCTCACCTGACCGGGGAATTAAAATGTTATTTAACTCATACCCGTTATGAGTTAGGCAGTAGTGATTATGAGTAGCTACAAGCTCTGTAACTGTAGATTGTAAGTTTTCACAGTTGTGATAAAAAGACATAAATATATTGCCTTCTGGGGGATACTCTTGAGTTAAAATCTCTGGCTTAAGTCTACCTAATAAATGACTTGGATGAGGAAATTGATAGTAACATTTGCCATCAACTGCTTCCTCATTTAGGAAATCACAGCAATTCTGGCAATTTAAAGTTTCGCGATGTAAGTTTGCTAGAGTAATACCCATTAACTCTGCTATTGCTATAGGAAAGCTTTTGTTTTTTTTGTAATGACTTTCTAAATTAATGTAGTTATCTGATTGTTTGTAAATTAGAATAGAATTGATATCATCAAAATGAAGTATTTCTAATAACAAAGAATAAATTTGAGATAAATTTGGCAAAGATTGCAAAAATTTATGAAGCCGCCACTCACAATTAATTATGTTGGTTTTTTTATTATCGTAGTGATGAGAATCCTGCTTAACAAATAGTTGTTGACCACTGGGTAGATGGATCGTTAAAAAAATTAAATTATTGCTGCCTTGGCTACATTTAGGTTTAATATTAATTAATTCTATATCCTGTTCTTCGGAAAGACTAACCTCAAGTAAGTATTGAGATACATTGTTAGAGTTTAGCTTAGTTGTCATGATAAACCTACTTTTTCTGCTATTGAATATCAATAAGATTGTAAATAATATGTTAAGATTTTACCTCAATATTAGAATATTTAATCTCGTTGTCTTAGCAGAGATTAAGTAAAAACGATGAAGAAGTAAGGAACTTGCGGATTATTAATATACCAAACAAGTTTTGTCAGTTTTTGAGTAGAACTGATTTTACTGGTACTTTGTTCTTACGCAAGTCCCTAATACATTTTAAGACATTATGGCGGTTACCAACCTGGTGAGGTACGTTTTCAAATCTACTAACCTTGGTAAACAAAATTTGGGTGTACCTAAGTTGCTTAGGAAATGATATCAGCTAGCTATTACTCTGCTAGTGCTAGCGCTGTGCTTGGCATGCACAGCTAGCAACCACAGTAACCTGAACACCAGATGCGCGACCACCTTTGATATTATTAATTTCACTATCGACCAGTTCATCCATGTAACTTTCGTAATCGCCAAACAAGTCAGCACCAGCAGGTTTGATGTCATTAACTTTGATATTAGCCATTTTAGTTTAGTCTCCAATACAATTGTGTTAGTAATTAGGAATCAAATAGTTATGTTTGCTTCCTGATTACATCTTATTTAAAAAACTGAATATTCGTAGACATTTCAACAGAGTGAACAGACCATAAAAGTTACATATTTAGGTAAAAATAGTCGGCTATTTCTGGTAAAAATCTATTTTTTGTAGAGGATTGTAGAAGTAGATAAGCTTGACGAGAGACAAAATTAAAACAGTTATGTCCCTATAGATTTTGAACTAACCAAAAGCCACAAAAAATCAGCCCAAGAATCCTTTAAGACTGAACGATAAAAATTTAGGGCTATCTTATTGTCGCAGTAGCAGCAAACCCCATGCTATTCGCTACAATCTGTCGAAGTTAGGTGAGATGTGCTGCAAACTGCGCGATCGCTTTCCACAACCTCTACAAAGTTGGCATCCAAACTCTAGGCTGATCACATCTCTTTATGAGTTTGGTATACTCATATTGTACTTACAAAGCTGATTCCTAGTTATGAGGTAACATGACTACGCCGATATCATCTAATTCAGAAACGGTAGAAACCAAGCGACAGAACTTCAACATTACTCCAGAACAAGAAGCAAAACTCAACTGGCTACGTGATGCGATCGCAGCTCCTAATACCAAAGAAACAATCCTGCGTTCCATCGACCTAATGGTTACTCTCAAGCGCCACATGCGTCCAGGCACTCAACTGTTTCTCCATACCCCAGAAGGGCAAGTTCGCCTACTTATCCCAGAACTTGAATCTCCCCCAACAGGCAACGGGCTGTATCTGGTGGAACGCCCTCACCCCTGGCGGCGGCAACTTTACATCAAAGGGCGAAAACTACTTGCCTCGACTGTTTGGCAGGATATGATTGTTAACCAGATGTCAATAGAAGAGGCAGCAGATAATTGGAACCTCCCCCTTGCTGCGATCGACGAAGCTATTCACTATTGCGAAAGTCACCAAGAACTTTTAAAGCTTGAAGCAGAAGAGGAGCGTTATCGCCTCGAACAACAAGGAGTCTGCCTTGAGCCTAAAACTACTCATTGATGAAGACTCCCAGGCAAAACGTTTAGTTAATTTGTTACGGAGTGCAGGTCATAATGTAATAACAGTCAACGAAGCAGCTTTAATGAGCAAGCCTGACTCACTTGTACTTGACTATGCAAGAATTGAACAGCGTGTATTATTGACTCGCAACTGTGATGACTTCCAGACTTTGCACAAAGCAAACCCAAATCATCCCGGCATTTTAGCAGTCTACCAGCACCCTGACCCATCAAAAAGCATGAGCTACCTGAGTATCGTTAAGTCCATCGCCAACATCGAAGCATCGGACTATAGTTTAGCCAATCAGCTTATTCCCCTCAATCAATGGAACTACTAATAAATATCTTCTGAATTGGCATTGACATAAGGGCGTTGCAAGTCAATCCCCAAACTAGAAAATTGCTTAATGATAGCCTGCATCCTCCCCTCAATTGATTCATCTCCTTGATACCAAGCTTCCAGCAACCCATTCGCCACAATCTGACAGCGATTCATTCCAAAGCTTTCCTGAACACCAAACTTTTGATCTGGTTCTTCTGCCAACCCTAATCCTGGTGCAAGTTGCATGGTGAATAATGGGACTTCTGGCTGAAAATGGGATTGGTTTTCTGCATAGACGGCCTCAAGGACTTGCTGGACAACTTCATAGTTGCCTTTTTCAAAATACAGTACCCCTGAATCGTAACGCTTGTAGTCATCTGGGTTATACAGCACCTTAAAGTGGAAGAAAATCGAAATGGCATTCAGCCGCCGCGTCAGGCTACCCATAACCACCACTGCACCTTCAGGGCTGAAATTAAAGTATACCCGTACCAGATTTTCATGACTTTTAGATGCGACATTGCTAACTGCCATGTAAAAGCCATTTTGCACCAGATTCTTTGGCATCTGGATAGCGACAGAATCACCTACCACAGCTGCCACTTCAGTAGGTTGAAGATGCTTATTCCTTTCAATATGCAGTCTCAAACCGCCTTTACTTACTGCTAAACTACCATCAGTTTCTTCTTTCAAAACAGACCAACCAGGGTCAAAGTAGCCCTTTCCAAAATTACTTTCATGCAATCGCTTATAAAACCCCACATCTACCCCTAAAACAGTATTATTCTCCAAATCTAAGGGCAAATCATTTTCCTCCCCATCTAGTGCCAACGTACTTTGCATAGAACCGTTGTAATAAATACCGTAAAGAAAACTCCGCAATTGTAGACTCAGATATTTCTGTTGCATCTGGGTTGGCAACTTCTGAAAACGTTCAATTGCCTCAAATGGTAATTCCAAAGGTTTGTAATCTGGATGGTGGATGGAGAAATCAGATTTTATTTCAATTTTGCGAACAATATCTTGCAGAACATCCAGTAATTGCCCAGTTAAACCAGTCTCTAGCTGAGTTTGAGGAGAATTTAATAATTGCATAACTACGTTTAGTAATAATAAAATGATTTAAACAACAGAACTGCTCAGGTGAGTTAATTCAACAGCAGCAGCACCAAAAATTGTTGGCATCGATTGTACAGGACGGCTTAATAGCGTCTTAGCAACCTGAAGCATGGCAATCCCCATATTGCCAAAGGATTTTTGATATTGAATCATCGCCTGAATCTGTTGAATTAAAGCAAAACCGATAAATTGTACCACCCGCGACAAGAAATCAGGGCGGTGTTCTAGAATTTCTGGAAAAGTGTTGAAATAAGCTTGGGTTAATGTAGCAATTGAAGGCTGAAGCAGTTCTAAAGGTATTATTGCCAAGCGTAAAGACTCTTCAATACTCAAAGAATTACTGATAACCAAACTACTCAGCCAGATTTGTACATAGCTGGCAAGAAGTGTTCCCAAATCAAAAGCTGGATCTCCCCAAGTCGAGCGTTCCCAATCAATTAGTCGGACAATGTTATTACTGGAATCCTGCCAATCTTTGTACAACAGAATATTATTCAGTTTCAAATCATTGTGGGTTAGACAACAGGGAATTACAGCATTACCTAATTCAGCGATCGCCTGCCCCAAACTATCATAACGTTGATATAGAGCAAAAAACTTTAACCCATCGCTAGGAACTAGACCAAAAATTTCCGGTTCAACGCGTTCTAATCTCCGAACTAAATGTGATACTTGATCAGCCATTAGATTATCTGAATTTTTAGAAAAGAATTCCTGATATTCTTGGCGATTAAAAGTATCACAATGGATAGTCCCTAAGATAGTGCCAATTTCCCTAGATATTTCTGTAGGAAAGCTCTTTTCTTTAGTGTAGAAATCCATTAAATCTCGATAATCATCCAAATATCTGAAGACAAGAATGGAATTTTCAGCATCAAAATGCAGCACCTCTGGTAAAAATGAGCGGTAGTGGTTAATTTCTGGAAATTGCTGTAAAAATTCTTGAATTCGCCACTCACTTAAAAATTCACCAGCCGCTTTCCCTTCCTGATTGTATCGTTCTTGCTTCACAAGCAGCTTGCGATCGCCTGACCAACTCAGTAATAAATTAAAATTTTTAGCTGTAACTGGTTCTATCTTAATGGGAGGTTGTTCAGATTGATTACATAATCCTTTTTGAAGTAAATAATCGAAAACACTCTGTGAATTTAAGATAAATGTCATAGATATTAATCCATTAGTTGGAACTTTTAAAAATACCAGCTTCCTTCTCAATCCGATCTAAAGCCTTCTTAGCTCTAAAAATTAGTCGCAAATAATCTAACTGACTATTCCAAGCTGAACGAGGTAACAGGGTTGGTAGAGGCTCTACCTTACTTTGAGATTGGTCAATATGAGTAATAGTTGTATCTTGTAGAGGCATAAAATCACCTAACATATTATTTATCTGAATGCGATTTAGAACTAACTAAGGATGAAACTAACTCAAGTTCTTCTTCCCAACTTTCTGGCCATTGAATGCGATCGCTAGTAAAATGAAGTGGATCGTTTTCAGGCCAAGGGGCATTTATCGGTTCTTCAATTAGCCCAAACACACCATTATCAAAGGGGTTCCCCTCTGCCTGATGTTGGAGAACCACTCGCTCCCGAATACCATCTTTTTCCTGAGTCAGGGCGCGATGATGACAGTAAGGATTGTTACCTCTCTTATCAAAGAAAACGTGAGCAGTCCAACTGCAACCACCACGACAAAGTTCGGCAAATTCGCAAGACTTACAGAAACCCCACAAATGTTCTGTTCCTTTGGAAGTACCAGCACCCAAATTAAACCGCAGTTCCTCGGTTTCTTCAATAATTGTCCGCAGTGAATAGTCGCGGATGTTACCTCCAGTGTAGGCAGTGGTAGGCAGTGAGGGACAACCTTTAATAGCACCATCTGCTTCAATGCCTAAAGCAGACAATCCAGCACTACATCCCTGCCAAAATGACCAAGCATCTCCTCCGCGCAACAGTCGCTCATAGGGCCCGTAATAACCGATATTATTTCCCGGTTGTACCTGCACTCCTTCGCGCTTTGCCTGTTGAGCAACACGAGCAATCATCGGATATAAATCTAGTAATTCATAAGGTTGCAGCAGAATCTCACTATTATCTGCGGCATTTCCCATCGGTACAGTCAACTGAATTTGCCAAGCGAATACTCCGGCATCGCGGAGATGCTCATAAATACGAGGAAATTCTGGTGCAGAGAGACGATTGATTTGAGTATTGCAGCCGAAGGGTATACCTGCTGCCTTGAGATTGCTCATGGTCTTAAACGCCCATTGCCAAGAGCCTAATTTACCACGTAAGCGATCGTGAGTTGCTTCTAAACCATCAACCGATACAGAAACCACGCCAATACCAGCTTCCTTCATCCGTTGGGCTGTATCTAATGTGATACCATAACCCCCAGTGGTCATACCACACAACATCCCAGCTTTGTTAATTGCTTGGGCAATCTCTAGCCAGTCAGGACGGAGAAAAGCTTCACCACCAATTATGGTTACTTCTGTGATTCCAACTTCCGCCATTTGCTTGACCAAATCAAGGGCTTCTGCTGTAGAAAGTTCGTTCGCCCTTGTCTGACCAGCACGAGAACCGCAGTGTTGGCAGGCCAGATTACACTTAAGTGTAATTTCCCAAACTGCATAACTAATTCGGCGATAAGTCATGAAAATACCCTCAATTAATTTTTCTAGAAAGGCACAACAAATCCCCATCCGTCCTTAGAGATTTAATCTGTTTTCGGAGCAACAGAGGTTTCCTAAACTATGTCATTCGTCTGAACAACTCCATAGGGTGGTTGGAATTTGTTCTGCCCAGTTAATCCACCAAAAACGGCTGCCAGTTCTTTTTCACTTAAATCTTTGAGTTTACTTTCACCAGCACCAGACTCGAACAATTGAGCAGTATATTCTTCATACTCTTCTAGAGTGAAATAATAGCCAGCAGCTTTAACTATTTGGCTACATTCTTCCTTGCTATTAACGCCTTGAATTTGATTACGAAATGCTTCATCATCTGCTAGCTTTTCGTAGAAAACTTTGACATTTTCTAAGGACATAATATTCTCCTGAACTTGATTAATTAAATATATTTTTGACCGTTGTACATTCTTTTGTTATCTTTCATTTCGATTTTCCTTTGAATTTCTAAGGACGGACAGATACCCATCCGTCCTTAGAAATCTAATCTGTTATGGTAGCAACAGAGGTTCCCTAAAGTATGTCATCTACCCGAATAACTCCATACATGAGTTGATAGGGTGGCCAAACAGCCCCATATAATGGTTGGATTTGGGGCTTTCCAGTTAATCCACCAAAAACGGCTGCTAGTTCTTTTTCGCTTAAATCCTTGAGTTCACCTTCACCAGCGGCAGATTCCAACAATTGAGCGGTATATTCTTCATACTCTTCTAAAGTGAAATTGTAGCCAGCAGCTTTAACTATTTGACTACATTCTTCCTTACTACTAACGCCTTGAATTTGATTACGAAACCCTTCATCATTTGCTAGCTTTTCGTAAAAAGCTTTGACATTTTCTAGAGACATAATCTTCTGCTCCTGAACTTACTTAACAGTTGGTAATTTTGTTTGAATATTGAACCAGTTTATTGGATAATTTTTCTGGACTGTATTCAGGAAAATTATGCCAATATATCCACTGGAAAATATCCGAAAATAATTCCATAACCGCCATGAATGCCTTTCTCGTCTTCCTCAGCCAACTCTGACAGCGACTCTTGTGCATCTAAAAATTGGATTGAAATTACTTAATCAAATGTTTGTTAGAAAGTTATTTCGCTTAAGAAACCTAATCTGTAGTTGTGTTTAACCAACAATAGGTGTCGCTACTTTAATTGCTAGTTCAGAGGGATTGTAGTTATCTGTAATAACTTGCGGACAACGCATACAAGCTGCTTTACCTTCCTGCTGCCACCATCGACAATCTCGGCGGATGGAACAGGGGGGTAGTTCTTCTGCTACTACAGGTAACTTTTCGACAATTCGCGTTGCTAGACGACAATCTTGCCCATCAAAATGCTGACAAGCTTTAGTAGCGCAAGGCGCCGCCGTCCGAAAAATTTCGGCAGGTGTAATTGGACTAGCTTTTGCTATTAGTTCATCTGTGACGGGTTGAGGATGCTTGAGATAAGCTACATGGGGTTTTGTAACTGTCCCACCTATTACGCCAAAGACAACACTATCCACAGATTCGGGTCTAGCACTGGGACAGAGTGTAGTTTTATCACCAGCAAATTCTTTCATCAATTGAACCTCCAGTGAAGAGAATCTTTATGACAAAAGGCTTTCATCTGGATATGCTACGAGTCCTATTGTGGTAGGACATACTATGATTCCTGATATAAGAGGAGGTTTAATAATACTTATTCCGCCTACAACATTTTTCATTTCTTCATTAGACAAAACATCTTCTGAATCTAAAGCTTGGTTCCGTCGTGCTAATGCATTCTCTACAGCATCATTAATTAGATCGTCAATTTGAATTTGACCGTTATAGTTTCTTTCTTTGCTTTCCATGTTGATTTCCCTCTAAATTTGTGACTATTTTTAGGCTTAGTTACTGAGCAGTATGATTGCCTAATATCTATTGATTCTAGGGTATGTAAAAACTACTTAAATATTTTTGCTAAGTATTTATTAGACATTAATAAACCATTTATGTCACGAATATTGGACAAACAATTTTTAGTGCAAGTGTTGGTTGCTTATATCCAGATATCCCGCAATAAATAGTTGCAATAGAAAATCTAGATAATTAGTACAATAATTAAATTATTTAGCTGCCGAAAAGTTTTGCAGCTAACAAGCGATCGCCTCATCCACTTTTCAAACGGTCGTGAACCGCATCTAAGCCCAATTCATAAATTTATTCTCTAGTTGTTTATTTTGATAGAAATAAACAACTAGAAAATAGGCTATTAGACAGTGGTTTAGTGAGTGATATTAATTAATACCTAAAAAGACTAGGAAAAAAGTTATTCTTCCCCAGATGCAAAAATAGTTGCACCTGCTCCAATCAAAGCAACACCTATACCAACTGAACTTGTCAAAACCCCAGCAACTATTAATGTAGCCCCTACTATTCTTGTAAACCAACTACCTCCATTAATTTCTAACATTTCTTCGGCAGTAAGTTCACACAATAATAGTTCAGACTCAGAGGGATTAAGATCAGTAATTTGGATACGAGCCATTAGAGATATCCTCGATCAAAGTTGTTTGACTTGGGATTAAAGTTTTAATTTCCTTATCCCGTCACCATAATTTATTATTTCATCTACAATGTCAACCTTTTAATCACTACATATAGTGTCAAAAAAGATGCATTTATGGTTCTTTAGATGGACTTAGCTTAACTAAAGTCGTTCTGAAGTCTTCGACTTACCGCAGTTGTTCAATCAGATTTGCACCCATGATTTTTTATCCCCTCAACACTTGCAATTTTACCTGTTTTAGGCTGTGAAACAGCCCTGCCTTAAAAAGGGGGTGAAAGAGATATGAGCAAGCTTTTTAAAGGGGTTGCGGGGATCTCCGAACACTAAACATCACTAACCCAAGTGTATTGTCCTATATGCCTCAACACAGTTCAGATAAGCCCAAAACCCTGATGTAGAGAGGCGATTTATCGCGTCTTGAAAGACTAATTATCTGCACCAATAACCCTTAACTGAACCGTATTGCTATATACCCCTCCAGTTTTTCTGACTGGAGGAGCATTTATTGCTTAAGTACTCGTGTGCCGTCGCAGGTGTTACCCTTAAGCTAATAGGGCCACTTCCAGTCGCGAATTTCTGGCATATCGTCGCCGTACTTCTCAATGTAGTGCTTGTGTTCGATCAGACGATCTTGCATCTGCTGCTTGACATAAGCTGCCCTGTATCCTAATTTTGGCACGCGATCGATTACATCAATCACCAGATGGAAGCGATCAAGATCGTTGAGAACAACCATATCAAAGGGGGTGGTGGTAGTTCCCTCTTCCTTGTAGCCACGTACATGCAGCTGAGTGTGGTTAGTGTGGCGATAGGTTAGGCGATGAATCAGCCAAGGATAGCCATGAAAGGCAAAGATAATCGGTTTATCGGTGGTGAAAATCGTATCAAAATCTTTTGCGCTCAAACCGTGAGGATGTTCGCCTCTTGGCTGTAGTGTCATCAAATCGACTACGTTCACTACCCGCACCTTTAAGTCAGGGAAGTGCTGGCGTAAGATGTCAACGGCCGCCAAGGTTTCTAAAGTGGGAACATCGCCAGCACAACCCATCACTACATCTGGTTCGCCGTCTTGGTCATTGCTTGCCCATTCCCAAATACCGATGCCTTTGGTGCAGTGCTTAATAGCAGCATCCATATCAAGATATTGCAATGCTGGTTGCTTTCCGGCAACAATGACATTCACATAGTTGCGGCTTCTTAGACAGTGGTCAGTTACCGATAGCAGAGTGTTGGCATCGGGGGGCAAATACACGCGGACGATCTCTGCTTTTTTATTGATTACATGGTCGATAAAACCGGGGTCTTGGTGAGAGAAACCGTTGTGATCTTGCCGCCAAACGTGGGAGGTGAGTAGATAATTGAGAGAAGCTATTGGTCTACGCCAGGGAATGTCTAAGGTAGTTTTCAACCATTTAGCGTGTTGGTTGAACATCGAGTCAATGATGTGGATAAAAGCCTCGTAGCAAGAGAAGAACCCGTGCCGCCCTGTGAGGAGGTAGCCTTCTAACCATCCTTGACAACAAGTTTCGCTGAGAATTTCCATCACCCGACCATTGTAGGCAAGGTGGTCATCTTCGGGGAGGATCTGGCCTACCCAAGTCTTATCTGTGACTTCTAACACAGGGTCTAAGCGATTCGATGCCGTTTCGTCGGGGCCGACGATGCGGAAGTTACGGCTTTCCTGGTTAAGCTGCATGATCTCCCGGAGGAATTTTCCGGCAACTTTGGTAGCTTCAGCGATCGCTTTACCTGGTTCAGGAACATCTACGGCATAATCTTGAAAGTCGGGCATTTTCAAATCGCACAGCAAAATACCGCCGTTGGCGTGGGGATTGTCACCCATGCGTCGCTGACCCTTGGGAGCTAATTCTGCTAGTTCGGGCATCAGCTTCCCGTTGCTGTCAAAGAGTTCTTCTGGTTTGTAACTCTTCATCCAATCTTCTAGAAGTTTTAGGTGTTCTGGCTGTTTGGCGATGTTGGTCAAGGGAACTTGGTGCGATCGCCAAGAACCCTCGGTTTTTTTACCATCTACTTCCTTGGGGCCTGTCCAACCTTTAGGGGTTCTCATGACAATCATCGGCCACTGGGGACGTTCGGTAAAACCATGTACGCGGGCTTCTCTTTGGATGCTTTGAATTTGGGCGATCGCTGTATCTAGAGTCGCCGCCATTTGCTGGTGGACATCTGCGGGATCTTCCCCTTCAACAAAGTATGGCTTGTAGCCGTAGCCCACAAATAAGTTTTCTAATTCCTCATGGCTGATCCGTGCCAGTACTGTTGGATTGGCAATTTTATACCCGTTCAGATGCAGGATCGGAAGTACAGCACCATCATGCACGGGGTCAAGAAACTTGTTGGAATGCCAGCTAGTTGCTAAAGGGCCTGTTTCAGCTTCGCCATCACCGACAACAGCAGCAACGATCAAGTCAGGGTTATCAAAGGCAGCACCGTAAGCGTGGACGAGGGCATAACCTAGTTCCCCGCCTTCGTGAATTGAACCGGGGGTTTCCGGTGCAACGTGGCTGGGAATACCACCGGGGAAAGAGAATTGTTTGAAGAGTTTCTGGATTCCCTCAGCATCCTGGGAGATGTTGTGATAATACTCAGTGTAAGTGCCTTCTAGGTAGGTGTTAGCTACCAGTCCAGGTCCTCCATGACCAGGGCCGGCAATATAAATTGTGTTTAGGTCATATTTTTTGATGACCCGATTCAGGTGAACATAGATAAAGTTCAGCCCTGGCGTTGTTCCCCAGTGACCTAATAGCCTGGGTTTGACGTGTTCCAGCTTTAGCGGTTCTTTGAGCAGCGCATTGTCGAGTAGATATATTTGCCCAACCGAAAGATAGTTAGCTGCACGCCAGTAAGCGTTTATCTTCCGTAATTCTTCATCTGTTAAAGGCTTTATTTGTGGAGTCATTGCTAATGTCATTATCGACACTCCATTCCAAAAGGATTTTGACGGATTCATCAGTCTGCAATTTTACTTGTTTTCATGATGATGGCCATCTAACCTATGATGAATTTTCTCAGCCTTTGTGATTAAATTTTTTTGCTCTGGGCAACGGTAAATCAATAGTTTTGAGCATTACTTTGACAAAACTTTACAACGTGTCCCATCTTGCAGATATCTGATACTGTTGGCGAAACATTACTTAACATAAAAACGCCGATTTTACCGTGTATTACATGGGAAGGGTAATTCTACCTTCCCATGTAATACACGGAAAGAAAAAAATTAAGTTAGCTGCCTCAATAATCAATAAACTAGAAGAAATACCTGTGGAGGCAGTATATGTGCTTACATCCTGAAGAAATTCCTCCTATTCCCGATGAAACGGTACGTGTAGCCAAGGCCGCATTTCCAAAAGGTAATTTATATATGCGCTTGCGTGATGAACTTGGGGTCTTTTATCAAGATGAAGACTTCGCTGCACTTTATCCGCAACGCGGTCAGCCAGCGCAAGCACCTTGGCGGTTGGCGATGATACTGGTGATGCAGTAT